>JAYWMS010000083.1:0-11862 GCA_035873215.1 Nitrospirota bacterium
GACGACGAGCTGATTGGGCTTGACCTCCACATTCCCCTGTAGGCGACCGTGTATAGAATCATAAGTGAGAAGGTGGCCGAGGGTGTTGGCATCTGTTAAATCGTTGACGGCGACACACTGAATCTCTTGGTCTCCTAGGCAGGTCCGGAAGAAGTTTCGACCAATTCGTCCAAATCCGTTAATTCCAACCCGAATAGGCATCCTGTTCCTTTTGCAGAATTTCTTAAAAGATAATGAGGCTTTAGGACTAAGAAACGAGCTTTATAGTACGTTTGAGGGGGGGGTAAGTCAAGAACTGATCCTTTGAAATCCTTGTCGAGATGGGACGCGTTGCCTGGATATTTTTACTCGAATGCTGCTGAAAATAAAGAGAAATTTAGATCTTCATGGCCTCCTTGACTTCGTCCAGCGTGAGTTGAGAAATCTGGGATGCTCGGGCGCGACCCTGCTCAACAACTTCCACGATTCTAGTGGGATTGGCTTCAAGCATACGTCGGGATTCCCAAATCGTGGAGAGTCGTTCCACCATCGCATCAGACACCAGTTTTTTGCAATCGATACACCCAATTGCAGCCGTCCGGCAGTCTTGGTCCACCTGTTGAATAATGTCTTGCTTTGAATAGATCTTGTGCAAATCAAAGACCCCGCAGATTTCCGGGTTGCCAGGATCGTGGCGACGGACACGGGCGGGATCGGTAACCATGGTTTTGAGCTTTTGGCGAAGCACCGGTTCGGTATCTGACAAATTAAGGGTGTTTCCGTAACTCTTACTCATTTTCCGGCCATCCGTCCCGATGACTTTGGGAAACTCGGTGAGCAATTCTTTTGGCTCAGGGAACACGTGACGGTACAAGCCGTTGAATCGTCTTCCGATCTCGCGAGTGAGTTCTAGGTGGGGAAGTTGATCCTTGCCGACCGGAACACCTTCAGCTTTGTAGAGCAAGATATCAGCGGCTTGGAGTACGGGATAACCCAAAAATCCAAAGGTCGACAGATCGCGTCCCTCAATCTGTTCCTGTTTTTCCTTATACGTCGGATTTCGCTCCAACCATGGAATTGGGGTAATCATGGACAACAGTAAATGCAGAATTGCATGCTGAGGAACGTGTGACTGGACAAAAATAGTGGCCTTCTCTGGCCGAATGCCCGCTGCGAGCCAATCGATCAGCATTTCGTGAACAAACTCTTTGACTTGCTTTGTGTCTTCATAGTTGGTGGACAAGGCATGCCAGTCGGCTACGAAAAAGAAGCATTCGTGGTCCTCTTGCAAGTTGCGCCAATTATCGAGAGCACCTAAAAGATTTCCCACATGCAGTCGTCCGCTCGGTTGCATACCGCTTAATACCCGCACATCAAGATCCTTTCTTCGTGGAGTGTTGAAAAACCCCCACCAGTGGCGTTCTCGCTTCTTTGCCTGACCGTTGAGCTCACAGACTTGCCGTTCTTCGCAGCGTTCGCGCTCACGTACTTATACGCTCCGCTCGCCAAAGAAGCTGCGGCCTTGCCCGTGGAAAAGAGCGTCTTGGCGCTCTTGGGTTTGGGCGGGTGAAATAGCCGGGCCTTTTTGAACACCCCAAATTTTCCGTCTTCAAGAATCAAACACAAAAAGAGTAAGAATGTCATTGGTTATGATACTAAACACCGTTCCCACAAATGTACTGATGATAGGGATCTCAGAGTCCAGCATGAATAAGCCTAGTATGATGAACATTCCATAGGGCTCGAGTTTGGTGAGTCCCAATGCCGGTCTATACGGGAGTAGGCTTACCAGAATCCTTCCACCGTCCAAGGGGGGGATGGGAAGCAAATTAAAAGCAAATAACACAGTATTGATCGCGATGGAAAACAAGGTCATTGCTACAAGTGGCAATAAGAGCATCCCTAAGAGGTCTTGTCTCGGTTCGATACCTGGTTGAGGCGGCCAATTGGCCTGCAGTGTGGGATCGATCATAAGCAACAGACTTAATAAAATGGCGCTGCCCAATGCGAGCACAAAATTCATAGCCGGGCCTGCGGCGGCGACCAGAGCCATGTCTCGACGAGGATTTCGTAAACGACCCGGAGAGACCGGGACGGGTTTTGCCCATCCAATCAGGAATCCGCCGGGGGCCAGAATGCAAAGCAGCGGCATGATTATGGTGCCCAGGGGGTCAATGTGCACAAGAGGGTTCAGAGTCAGACGACCCAGAGATTTTGCGGTGTCGTCTCCGAAATAGTGGGCGACCCACCCGTGAGCATATTCATGCAGGACAACGGCAAACATCAGGGGAAGAATGACGTAGGAAAGGGTATGCAAAAACTCAGTCATCAGGGGGAAGAATCAGCAGGGTTAGTTGATTTGTTCCAAACGTCCATTCATGACCTGGATCATGTAAACCTTGCGGTCGAGGATTCCTCTCGTGTCAAAGGCCGTGAGGCCGCCAAGTGCAGGCAGGTCATGTCGAATGAACAATTGTTCACGTATCTCAGTTCCCGTTGTGGCTCCTTCGTCGATGGTATTCAGCACGATGCGGGTTGCGTCATACGCTTGAGCTGCAAAAATAGAAGGGTCCATACGGTACGCTGCCCGATATTGTTGGATGAACGCTTGCACTTGCGGGTCAGTACTATCCAAAAACAGGGCGTCGCCAAAGATGCTCCCTTCCGTCGTGCTTTTTCCCCATCTTAAGAGTTCTGGGCTATTCCAACTGTTGCTGCCTAACAACGATACCTTCACGTCATAGAATGCCAACTGGGCTGAGAGGAATGCAACGTCGAGGGGGCGTCCGGGAAGAAATACAGCGTCAAATCCAGGAGAATAGATAAATTGTTCCTCTCCCTTTTCGTTTTTCAGGGGCACCATTTCTCCCAAGAGACTCAGATCCCGATCCTTGATTCGAAGGATTTGCCTAGACGCATCCGTCGTTCCCTTCGTATACAATTGGGAGGCGATGATATATCCGCCATTTTCCTGGACATATCGATGAAACTCCTTGCCAATTTCTCTTCCGTAACTCGTGTCGGGGGCCAAAATGCTAAACCGGGTTTGGCCCAAGCGTTGCATGGCGTAATCCACCAGATTTCTGACCTGAAGGGGTATGGTGAGTGTGGTGCTAAACCAGTAGCGTCCGTATCGTCGAATGTCCGGAATGGATGCCGTGGGAGTGATAAATGGCACTTCGGCAAAATCAGGAAGACCTGCGACAGCCTGCACTTCTCGCGCTAAGAGTGGCCCGATCAACGCAATTGGGTGAAATTCCCTTAAGACCTGGGTAAACTCGTGTTCAAGCTGTGCAATGGGCAGTGAGCTGTCTTTCACCACGAGTCCAATCTTTTGAGCCCCTTGACGAGCCGTGGCCTGTTTGAGCGCGAGGCGTACGCCATTGAGAGCATCCGTCCCGAATGGTTTGGCTTTTCCGGAAAACGGAAAGACGGCGGCAATCACAAAATCATGGGCTTTGATCCTGGAAATGAAGGACTGAAGGAGTGCGACTGCGGTTTGGGCATAAGGGTGATTCGGGAAATGGTGCAAAAATCCCCGAATATCCCGCTCTGCTAAGACTTCATCACTTTGGGATGTATGTAATTCGATTAGACGAATTAACGCGAGATCACCAGGGAAGACTTTGGGAAACCCGTCGACAAGATCGCCGAGATCCTGCTCATCCATTTTTTGCAAAATCAAGCCTTGGACATAGGTAAGGAGATCAGGGCGATCTTCATCTGACGCGTCGTTGATTTCATGCAGCGCGATTTGGATGGCCTGCGCAAAATCACCTTTTTGCTCATAGGCAAGACGGAGAATGTGGCGTGCCCCACGATGAGTGTTTGGATCGTACGACAGGTTCAATGCATTCTTGAGGACCGCGATGGCGCGTCGTGGGTCTTGAATTTGGGTGTACATTTTCCCAAGGGTTAATCGGGCCTCATCCAGGAAACGCGATGTAGGGTGCTCTTCCAAGAGTTGCTCGAGTAGAATGATGGCATGTTTCACTTCTCCCTGGCCCTTGAGGGCCATGGCTTGAAGGAACAGACTTTCGTGGGTCAGAGACGTGCCGGGAAATTTTTCAGTAAAATCTTCTAAAATGATCAAGGCCTCATCGGAACGATTTTGTTCCAACAAACTATTGGCCCGCGTCAGAATTTCTTGAGCTTCGATATGGCGATGATCGGATGGTTGAAGGTTGCTAGGTTGCCCAAGGACTGGGCCGACACCACATGTGATGAATCCAGCACAGCACAGACTTAGGAGGACATGGGAGTTCCCGGGCTTCATTACAATCGGAGATGGGTTGGAAGGCATAGTTATGATAACCAGGGAGGGAAGTTGAAAAAAGGCGTCAGTTGGGTACTCGGCCCTTTATTGTGCTCACGTACTACCCTGTGCGCTCTGCGCGCCAAAGTGCCTGCGGCCTTCCTGAGCGCGCCTCCCTTCGACGCTGCTCAGGACAGGTTTTGAACATCCCCTTTTGCTTTTGGCGTTTCCTGAGATACGCCACATGTGGACGGGATTATTAAAATTTAACATTTTTTCAACATACCCAGGAAGTATTTCTTCCTAAGTTTGGTATAAAGTGAGAGGGGGCTACTGTCAAGGAAAACCCTGAGTTTGTTTATGGGGATGCAATAGTCGAACACCACGTGATTGCCATGCCCGGCACTTACGTATAGGAAGTTGGATCAAGGCAACGAGTTATGCCAGAACAATCTGTCGATCATGCAAAAGAGTTAGTTTCCGAAGAGATGAAGGCGATAGATGCGTCAATCGAAAACTATCTGATGACTCTAAGAGTAGAGGGTGGATTAGCCACCAATACATTGCAAGCCTACCGACGGGATCTGGACAAATTGAGAGGCTATTTGTGTCTGGATGGAGCCGAATTGTTAATCGATCGGCTGGCCTCGGATTTAACCGGGTTTTTGACCCATCTTCGTGCCAACAATTTGTCGGCGTCCTCGGTGGCGAGGTGTTTGGCAGCTGTTCGTGGGTTTTTACGATATGTGAGTGCTGAACGAGGACAACCCGTCCTACTCTCACGACTTCCTGTGTCTCCCAAACAAGGGATAAAGCTCCCAAAAATCTTGGGAGAGGTTGAAGTGACACGCCTGTTGGATTTAGAAGTGGGTGCTAGTCCCGAAGAGCTCCGCGATTCGGCCATGGTAGAGCTCATGTATGCCACGGGCTTACGTGTTTCCGAGTTGGTAGGCTTGGAACTGTCCGCGTTCAATGGGGAGGTTGGCTTTGTTGTCACGACCGGAAAGCGGGATAAACAGCGAATCGTGCCCATGGGGGAAATTTCCCGTTTGAAAGTGGATGCCTATATCCAGCAGGCCCGTCCTCAGTTATTGAAGCATCGTCAGTCTTCGTCGGTCTTTGTCACGCGTCGAGGTCACCCACTGACTCGACAGGGCTTCTGGAAACTTCTGCGTGCCCGCGCGATGCGGGCTGGGATTTCCAAGCCTATTTCTCCGCATATGCTGCGTCATTCATTTGCGACGCATCTTTTGGATCATGGTGCGGACTTACGAGCCGTTCAAATGATGTTGGGGCATGCCAACATCACAACCACGCAGATTTACACCCATGTGGAACGGACGCGGCTTAAGCAGGTACACGAGGAACGGTTTCCGAGGAAGAAACGGCGAGGTGATGGGAAACCCGGAAGCAGTATCGTGGGATGAGTAAAGGGTAGGAAAAGGAATAAGGAAAGTTTTTTCCTCTTACCCGTCACTGTCCCAAAAGTTGCAAAGGAAAAATCCCCTATGGCAGGCTTAGGCCATTAAGGGGCTGATGAATAACTCTCTCACATGGCCCATTAATGCTCTAGATAAAATCGATATCAGCAGCCGACGGGAATGGTCAACACAGTCCGCTTTGTCACCCGCCCAAACCCAAGGGAAGTAAGACGCCCTTTTCCACGGGCAAGGCCGCAGCGGGTTTTGCGCGTGGAGCGTACTGGCAGTATGCGAGCGCCACTGGCGGATTTATTCAACATTCCCATTATTGAAGCTAGGCAGTACAGCAGTACAAGGGAGGACCCTATGAAGTTCAGAAAGCAAGTTCATTACGTAAAAGGCGTGTTTGTTTGTCCTCAATGCAACCAAACGTTTGTCCAGGAACAATGGATTGAAGAGTTTCGAGTGCGATGTCATAAGTGTGACTATCGCGGTACATTAACGCATGTGTCTGTCGAAGAGCACATGGACGAAGAAATCGGGCGTCAGTAAATTGCCTGCAGTCGTCTTCCGTTTCCTCCAGATTGCATCGAAATAGGTGTGTGCCCAAGATTATTGGAGACGTCCCCCCCTCTCCTCCCTTCTTTATGATCATCTGCGGATCACTATGGCTATGACGCATTACAGACCTGTTGTTATCTGCCTCATCTTTTTAACAAGTTTTGGTATTGGAGTTTTATGGAATTCTTCTGGCTGGGGCGGGCAATCGCTTGAACCAGTCAGAGTGCTCGTGGCCTATCACTCGATGTCGGGGAATACGGAAAAAATGGCTAGAGCGGTGGGAAAGGGCGCTCAATCGGTTCCGTTCACGCTCGTAGAGATTCGCCGGGTTTCCGATGTTACGGCCAACCAACTGTTTGCTGCCGATGCGCTCATTGTAGGCTCTCCCGTGTATTGGTCAAACATGGCCGGCGAAGTCAAAACCTTTTTTGATGATTGGCAATTCAAGTTTGGTGTGTATCCGGAGTTTAAAATGCGCAACAAGGTTGGTGCAGCCTTTGCCACTGGAGGGCAGGTCTCTAGCGGAAAAGAAATCACGATGCTGACGATTCTGGCGGCCATGTTAGGCAATCAGATGATTGTGGTGAGTGGTGGCGGGGCTTTCGGGGCTTCAGCTACGACCGAGGGAGATAGCCCTGGCATTAATGAAAAGGAGTTGGCGGATGCACGAGCGCTGGGGAAGCGTGTGGCGGAAGTGGCTTGGATGGTGAAGGATGGTCAGTTCAATCCGAGCAATGACGAGGATTTAATCGTGAAATGACCATGACGGGACCGACGGTTGTTTAACCAATCATGAATTCCGATCGAGATGATTTCCAGTGGACGGTTTATTGGGAGCGCGAGTATACGACAGCTCTCGCTCCTGAACGGCTAAAGCTGGATTTGCATCCCCACCGACCGCTGATGACAAACCTCCCCCTACAAGAACAGCGTGAATTGGCAGCTAGTGGCTACAAAGTGATCCCGGACGATTGCGGTCCCGTCCGTATGGTCGGGCAGTACGGGTGGTTGGTGCGATGCCCGGTGGATTGCAAAATTCGACGGACGAAGGATGGCTTCAAATGGCAGGCTCCAGAAATTCGTCCTGAAGAACGTCTGCTCGGTTATAAATCCTTCTCCGGAATGTATGTTGATACCATCTTAAATAGTGGATATGCCAAATTGTGCTGCGGGATTCGATTTTATTATCCCAAGCAAATCGGAATTATGCTCAAGGACATCCCCAATCATTTTTATCATTACCCTGATCGTACCTTTTCCGTATGGGAAGGGATCAAATCACAAGAATATAAACTCACCCCTAATCTGTACGACTTTTTGCCCGACTATGATGCGTTTGTCGCGAATGTCTTGTTGCAGTTGGACAAACCGACGACGCTCAAACGCGGGGACCCTGTCGCTCTTGTCGTCCCTGTGTTACTCCCGAAACAATTTCGGTTGGAGGAGTTGACATCCGATCGAAAACGATCGGGTGAGTCAGGAGTATCGCAACCCTCAAGCTAATTCCTATCCTGCCCGCTGGGCGGGAGTGGCTATGAGAGTCTTCTAACTTTCCCACATGAAACTTCCCACGTTTGCTGACGTGCAACGGGCGGCTACTCTTCTCATTGATGTTGTCCACAACACGCCCATTCACACATCGCGCCAACTGAATACCGTTTCCCAGGCCAGGGTGTTTCTGAAATGCGAAAACTTTCAACGGGTAGGGGCGTTTAAGTTTCGGGGGGCCTACAATGCGGTGGCCAACTGTCAGGGAAATGATCCTGTCATTGCTGTGTCTTCCGGCAATCATGCGCAAGGCATTGCGCTGGCCTGCCAATTACTTGGACGAGAGGCACATCTCGTCATGCCGAAACCAGTCAATCCTTTAAAATTGGCCGCGGTACAAGGGTATGGCGGGCTGGTGTATGCGCCAGATACTCGAGAGGAAGGGGAGCAATTTGGTTTGGATTTGGCAGAGAAACTCCATGGGACGGTGATCCCAGCTTTTAATGATTACTTTGTGATTGCCGGACAAGGCACCGCGGCCTTGGAATTTGTACAACAAGTTCCTGAGCTTGATGTCCTGCTAGGACCTATCGGAGGGGGAGGGCTCATGTCCGGGACTTGTTTGGCCGCTCATGGATTGAATCCCACCCTCAAAGTGTATGCTTGTGAACCTGCCGGTGCATTGGATGCAATGTATTCCGTTCAAGAAGACCGGGTGGTACCACAACCAAATCCGCAAACCATAGCGGAAGGGCTTCGAACCAGTGTGGGTGAATTGACCTTAGCCGTGCTGCGCGACCATCTGGCAGGTTTTTTTGTCGTTGAGGAACAGGAAATTGTCGAGGCCATGCGCTTTGTCTATGAACGGATGAAATTAGTCATCGAGCCGTCCAGTGCGGTGGCGATGGCGCCATTACTTCGGCAAGAGCCTGACCTTGTTGGAAAAAGAGTTGGTGTGATCATTTCTGGCGGAAACGTGGATCTGACAGAATTTTTTGATCATATTAACGAAAAGACCACAGACTGATCATGACACCGTTCATGCTGAACTCGTCGAAGCTGGAACGGAATTTTTCGGAAAAAGGATTCCTTATTTTGAGTAGGGGCTTGTTGAATATCTCTCTCACCTGGCCCATACATGCCCCAGACGAAATCGATATCAACAGCGGACGGGAATGGTCAAAAAAGTCCGTTCAGCAAGGCCGCAGCCAGTTTGGCGCGCGGAGCGTACTTCCAGTACGTGAGCACGGCAAACTGGCGAGAACGCGGCTGACGGCTTTTTTCAACATTCCCGTTAAGGGAGGACCTAGTGCCGCAGTCCTTTCGTCGTAAACAAAGCGCCCTCTCCATTTCGCCTGTCGTGAATTCGTCCAAAAAGACCATGCGGCAGCGAGCAAAACAGTTTGATCTCTCCTGGCAACATTTGCAGGACCTCTGTCCGGATCCGGATAGCCAACATCGGTTGAGATGGCTTCAACAGCAGTATGGAAAACGTGAGCGTGGTGCGTCGGAATCAGCGCAAGCCGAAGTAGATATGGCCATGCTGCTGGTCAGAGCAGGGTTGTCATTGTCCTTCGTGAAAGAGATGGAACACAGAACGGCTGACTTGGAATGCTACCTCGACCATGATCGATTGTTTGTCGAAGTGACCGTGATTGTGCCAATTGAACCTGATCGTTCTCGAGAATTCCTCACCAATCGTGGCCCTGGGAATAGGGAAGATGAGGACGAATCCGGCTTTTACAAGGATGCCCTCGTGAAGCGTATCCTTGCCAGGATTAGCGAGAAAGCTAACCAACTGGCTGATTATTGCGCTCCGGTGTTATTGGCGGTAACCATCGTTCCTCAAGAACAAAATTTGGGGACTAAGGGAAAGCACAACGGTCGAAGGATGGCGCTGGACCTGCAACAAATGGGAGGAGTGATTACGCAGGCGTTAGCGAGTGCTCCCCCAGTAAGCGCCGTGTTGCTAACCCTGTGGAATATCCAGCCTGCTGAATCCAGAGCGAATATTCGATTGAGTAACGTACATCTTGGCGAATGGATATCGGGAAACAAAGGCAGTTCCGAAATCCGGTTGTTGGCGCAGAACCCTGCAGCGAGTCATTCGATTGAGCCTGAGGTGCAACTGGCTCTTCGGCGAGTGTTGTAGATTTTTATTTGCCGGGTCTCGGCCCGGCAGCCGAGGTTCCTTCGACTAGGCTCAGGACAGGCTCTTTTGTTTCGGCAAAAGGACCCAAAACCATTTCCGCCTTGGCATAGCCCTTTGGGTGCCCTGCGATGCTCGCCGACACCGGCGGCTGCGGAACTCGCTTCGCTCAAACAGTCCTCGCCGTTCTCCCGGAGTCGACTGCGCTTCTCGGCTACGCCAAAGGAGGGAGAATTTGAAAATGCATGAATGGGGAAGGCACTGGAGAAAAATGTTTCTGATTGAGTCGTTAGCATTCTTAAAGCATCATGATTTTTGAAAATAGTTCCTCAACTTTTCATTACACTTTCTCGATGGCAACAAGAGCCGGGCCTTCATATAGTTCCTTCATGCAGCAACGTACAGTTTCCCCTGTTAAGAATTGCCAATGTTCATCTTCAGGGTCTTCATGCTCTGAGAGGATTTTATAGCAATCGTTTCCCAAAGGCATTGCCAAAACAGGGCGCCAAACATCCGTTCCCTCGTCCTCTAAGTAAACGTAAATGTTAACGGGTTCAAAGGGGCCTAAATTCATCTTTGGTATCTTGGTTTTGAAGAGCAGACTTCAACGTTCGATTGGGAGTACAATTCGATTCAGAGTTCTTGAGGTAGCGAATCTCGTAGCTCTTCGAGGTTCTTGATTACCATCAGGTCACCGTTGCTTGTGGCAACTTCAATGCCTTTTGCGCAAATGTCCCGGCATTTATCGTGTTGGTTGTTTTTCTGGAGCGATTGGGCCAGGGCAAAAATTGCTGCAGAGTATGTCGGTTTGACTTCAATACAGCTTTCTAGCGCCGGAATGGCCTCTTCCCAGTTTTCATCTCCCATGTAAGCCTTTCCCAGACCAAACCACAATGTTTCGTCTTTCGGGTCCATCTTCAATACTTTTTTGAATTTTTCTATTTTCGGATCGGGCATAATTCTTCCTCGTGACGGTGTTTGGATTGTTCTTATTCATGGTTCGACAAGCCTGTCCTGAGCAAAGTCGAAGGGCTCACCACGAATGGAAAATGATGTTCTTTGTAGAGTACGACACTATCATGAGGGTCTTTTCGTTGTCTAACTATAGGCCCTGTGTTACGATCCTTGCCTGGTTTTCCCCCGGTGGAAATCCTCCTCCGAATGACGAGCAGTGTGTGGGAAATTTTCACAAATAAGGGACCAGTTAGGTAAGAAGGTAAGCTCATGGGCCGTGTGGGACTCGTTTCGCATCCAGCGTATTTGGAACATGATATGGGTCGGCAGCATCCGGAGTCGCCGGAGCGGTTACGTGCAATATTAGCCCGCCTAGAGTCATCGGGAACGATGGCCAAATTGACCCACATTGAACCACGAAAAGCCTCGGTTGAATCGATTTCCCGCGTGCATGATCCAGCCTATGTCCAACGAATGGAAAAATCGGCTCCTAGCAGTGGGTATGCCTCGCTTGATCCGGATACGTCGATGTCGCCGGGTTCGTTGAACGCCGCCTATTTAGCTGCTGGAGGCGCATTGGCTGCGGTGGATGCAGTCATGGATCGGCAGGTCGATTCCGTCTTTTGTGCAGTTCGGCCGCCCGGTCATCATGCTGAAGCGAATGGGGCCATGGGTTTCTGCTTGTTTAATAATGTCGCCATTGCGGCGCGGTATATTCAGGAACGACACAAATTGAAACGAGTCCTTATTGTGGATTGGGATGTGCATCATGGGAATGGCACACAGCATTCCTTTGAGGATGATCCGTCGGTTTTGTTTTTTAGCACGCATCAGTATCCCCATTATCCGGGCACCGGTGCTGAGGATGAACGAGGAAAAGGCAAGGGGGAAGGTGCGACGATCAATATCCCACTGTCCGGGGGACAGGGAGATGAGGCATATCAGGATATCTTTCAACGGATCCTTGTACCGGCTGCAGAGGCGTTTCGTCCTGAGTTCGTCCTGATCTCTGCCGGATTCGATGCGCATCGGGATGATCCCTTAGCCAGCATGGG
>JAYWMS010000093.1:0-2421 GCA_035873215.1 Nitrospirota bacterium
CTCGAATTAATTGGCATTCAGGACATCGGCGAGGTCTTGGATCAAATTTTCGCTTCCGTTTAGGGACTGTTGAAAAAGTCCGCCAGCGGCGTTCTCGGCCCTTCGTCGTGCTCACGTACCTTTTGTACGCTCCGCCCGCCAAAGGGCCTGTGGCCTTGCTGGACGGCCCTTCCTTCGGCAAGGCTCAGGACAGGTTTTGAACAGCCCCTCTTCCCTTCTACCCAGGTAGGCTGTTGAGAAAGGGTTGCACATATGAGGGAATATTTGAATTTTTCAATAGACCCTTTTAGTTTCGTGAATAGCTTGTTTGAATAATCTATGGAAATCCACTTCTTCTTCTCGAACACCCGCTGGCAATTGTGTCTAGCCATGGTCTTGAGTCTGATCGGTTTAACGGGGTGCCCGTCAACTCCCTTGCCGAAACCGGAACCAATCTTTACACCAACCTATTCTCAAGAAGAATTGCTCGCTGCATTGCAGGCCAAGGAAGAGGCAATCGTCACCCTCAAGGGTTTATTCCAAGCGGAAATTCGTGGCGAAGGCATTCCGTTTGCGCAAAGCATCAATGGCACGGTCATGTATCATCGTCCGAATTCATTGCGGCTCAAGGGATTCTCACGTTTTGGCAATGTGCTGTTTGACTTCCTTCTCAAACAAAATCATTTTGCTCTCCGCGTTGAGGGGGAAGAGGTGGTGTATTCTGGGCGCATATCTGAATTTGAGGAAGCAAAGGGTGCGCATCTGCCCATCCAATTAAGTTTTCGAGCATTAGCGGTGATCTTAGGCAAGGTTCAGCTGTCTGATGCAGAGCACGTCAGGTTCCTAGAAAATCCAGATGAGTATCAGTTTCATGTAGTGCCGATGCATGCCAAACCAGGGTCTCGGGCGTTATGGACGCAACAAATTCACGTGGATCGGCGCTTTATCCAAGTCAATCAGATGGATTATATAATGCAGGATGGGCAGGTGGCAGTGAGCATTCTGGCATCAGACTTTCGTCGAGTGCTTGATGCGTCCCCGGTCCAGACGCAAACATTACTTCTTCCTTATTCAGTGAAAGCAGAAAATCACAATGAGAAGGGGAAGGTGTCCATGAAATTCCTAGAAATGCTAGCGAATGGCCCGTTGGCCCCAACTGCCTTTTCGTTTTCGAAATTTTAAGTGACTCGTGATGTGTAAAAGAGCCATATGAAAATCCTAGCTATTGAGACGGCAACGCGCTGTCAAGGTGTGGCCATTCTCGAAGAAACAAAGATCTTGGCGGAACGGGTACACGGGGAGTGCGCTTCGCATACTCGGTTGTTGCTGCCCACGATTGATGAACTCCTGCAATCACTCCAATTGACATTGAGGAATATGGATGGGTTGGCCGTGTCCATGGGTCCAGGGTCGTTTACGGGATTACGAGTCGGTCTGAGTACGGCAATGGCCATGCGCCTCGCCACAGGCTTACCCATTGTGGGTGTGTCGACGCTGGAGGCCCTGTCGTGGAATGTACGAGGGATCAAAGGTCGCATCTGTCCCATAATCCGGTCTCGAGTTGGAGAGGTGTACTGGGCGCAATTTGAATGGTGTGGTGATGAACTACACCGTCTTGCACAAGATCTGGTTGGTTCCCTTGAGCAATGTGCGGGTTCGATCACAGACCCCGTTATGGTGCTTGGAGATGGGTGGGAGGTTAATAAGACTGCCTTAACAACACTGCTTGGATCGAGGGCCATAGCGGTGGACCAGGAAAAGCAGCAGCCTTCGGCGGCAAGTGTGGCTCGAGCAAGCGAACAGCAATTTCGTGTCAAAAACTTTTTACCGTTGGGCGCGTCGCCCACGTATGTTCTACCTTCGCAGGCCGAAGTCCAATGGAATCAACGAAATGAGCCTGCCGTGAAAAACGCTTCAACCTCACGATGATTCACGATAAAACGGGTTTTTTATTTTCTATCGTGCCCGCCGTTTCGACGGACTTAGACACGATCGTCTCGATTGAGCAAGAATCGTTTCCCACGCCCTGGACGCGGTTGATGTTTGAAGCAGAGTTGATCGGGAATCCGTTTGGACGGGTCTTCGTGGTTAAGCGTCAGACGTCAAATGAGGCGGTGGGCGGCATTCTTGGCTATATCTGTTACTGGGTGGTGTTTGAAGAACTGCGATTCTTGAATGTTGCCGTCATTGCATCCGTCCGACGACAAGGCGTTGGCCGACAACTCGTCGAGTTTGCCATCCAAGACGGTATCAAAAATGAGACAAAACGCGCACTTCTAGAGGTTCGTACGTCAAATGCCGTAGCAAAAAAAATGTATGAACGATTGGGATTTCAATCCTATGGTCGTCGAAAAAACTACTATACGAACCCAAACGAGGATGCTATTCTAATGGAACGAACATTGCTTGATTCAGCTCCCCGTAATACGCCATAGTAGGAGG
>JAYWMS010000120.1:0-1945 GCA_035873215.1 Nitrospirota bacterium
AGCATCCTGTGGAAGCATCTTTGACAACTGGAATATGAGGTCAGGAAGGATTGAGGCCTTGAATAACTCCTCTTTCCACTCTTCCAACGCCTGCGAGGAAGGGAGTTCTCCCTTGAGCAACAAATAGGCTACTTCTTCGAACGTCGCGTGCTCAGATAGTTCTTCGGCTAAATAACCTCGATACCGCAACTCGCTATTTTCTCCATCTATGGAGCAAATAGCGCTCTCGCCAGCCGTCATGCCCTCAAGGCCAGAGTTTTGACTGGTCATCAACATGAAACACCCACCTTATTTTTTGGGACCATTCCACTCGAATTCTGCCATTGAGTACTTTTTCGGACGTGACCCGGTGCCCCTTTAATCCGTCGTTCGATTTTCGTATCTCGTGACTCGTCGGTAGTAAAAGAACAAGAGACGAGCTGCCGTTTCTGGTATTGTTAACTTAACGAAAATTGGAAACTGAACAGACCATTCACCTTTCTATAATCCATTGATTTGTCAGGGATGACGATGTGCGCTTCACACATCCGATCAGCCAAATCTGGCTTTAGTTGATTTTACCATTACAAGCTAACAAAGGGGGTTTTGGTGAAAAAAGAAGGGCTACCCCTCCCAGGAGGAGTAGCCCTTCTTTAGCGCTTATGACGCTTTTATTATCTTGAATTTTCTGATCCGCCTGCCAGGGTAAGGCCGGCCTTTATTTATCTTTTATATCTAAGAGAACCGGTTGTCTTGGAGCAGACCCTTCCTCCTTCCGTCCGCTGTAAACTCCTCAGGAGCCTCCGAAAATATTTGGTTAGTGGCCTCTTGGCCCATGCCTATCGGCATCCAGGTTTTTTCGGAAAGGCTCGCTTTTTAATCAGACAACTCGGTTAAAAAATAGGACGCCCGCCTTCAGCAACAAAAGATAGTCATCGCTGGCAGGGGCGAGAGATCATTGGTGGATTCAGGTCGTTCATACAAGACCCCCTCATGTTTCATCCATGAATAGTTCAATGGATGGATTCCATTGCCTATCCCTAAAAAAGGCTTCTTGAACCATTCAAAAAAATCTAAACTTCTTGCCATAGGAAGTCAAAGTAAAACATCTTTCTTGGAATCAATTCTGGCCTTCCGACACCTTGGCGAGTGGCTGGTGGAATTCTTCCACCGTAGGCCCCACAAGGGCAGCAAAATCTTGATATTGCATTCTTATGGCTTCCTGGTGGGTTCCGGCTTGGAAAACGATTTTCTCATCTTCTGTGAGTGAGCGGTCTACATACACGTCTAAACCGTAGAGATTGCCAAACGGCGGCATCGCGCCGATGTCGCAATCCGTGAACAATCCCTTGAACTCTTCCTCAGTGGCCATTCGTACATGGTTTGCTCGAAAAACCTCTTTGAGTCGGTTGAGATCCACCTTCCAAGTGGAGGGGAGTACCGTCATCAAAAATTTGTCTTCGACCTTCACCATGATTACCTTGGCGAGGTCTTTCCCCGGTACGTGAAGGCTATGGGCAATCTCTGGGGAGGTAAAGGCCTCCTCATGCATTAAGACTTCGTAATGAACCTCTTGATCATCAAGATATTCCTTAAGTTTTCGTGAGACTGTCATGGTGGCCTCCCTGCTCGGACAGAAAAGCAGACAATATCTGGATTCTTTATCCGGTCAACCCGAGCCCTTATTTCGCACATCTTAGTTGTCGCACGACCTTGTTACATAATTCCTAAAACCACTCATGAAATCAGCAACTTACGCATTTCAACGAACATCGGAAAATGCAATAATTTCAATCGATTAACGGCAATTATGCAACAACCCCTGTATTGAATACTCTTTCCCCTGGTCTTCGGTCATTTTATTGGGAAGGAGATGGGGAAGGAGATGATGACTCCGCCCATCACATCGCCGA
Source organism: Nitrospirota bacterium (assembly GCA_035873215.1). Taxonomy (GTDB): domain Bacteria; phylum Nitrospirota; class Nitrospiria; order Nitrospirales; family UBA8639; genus JAYWMS01. Next base: position 1,893 of record JAYWMS010000120.1, read on the forward strand.
GTTTATAGTCCCGTTTCGGACTGAGTAGGTGTCCGTTATGACACTCGACACAG
>JAYWMS010000115.1:0-2130 GCA_035873215.1 Nitrospirota bacterium
CCTGGTCACGTCGATTTTACGGTAGAAGTGGAGCGGTCGCTGCGTGTGCTGGATGGAGCAGTGGCTGTGTTTGATTCTGTTCAGGGTGTCGAGCCGCAATCTGAAACCGTGTGGCGGCAGGCGGATAAGTATAGCGTGCCTCGCATCGCGTTTCTTAATAAAATGGATCGCGTTGGAGCCGACTTTTTTCATAGCGTTCAAACGATTGTTGACCGGTTGGGGGCGAATGCAGTGCCGATTCAATTACCGTTAGGTAAGGAGGTGGATTTCCTGGGTGTTATTGACCTGGTATCCATGAAGGCTCTTGTGTACGAAAACGAAGACCTGGGGTCTACGTATGCCACGAAAGATATTCCGTCTGAATTGTTGGATCAGGCACAAGAGTATCGTGAAAAGATGCTTGAAGCTGTCGTGGAATTCGATGAAGTTGTCTTGGAACGATATCTGAATGGGGAAACCTTAAAGTCTGAAGAAATCAAGCGGGCGATTCGTGCTGGTACCAATAAATTGAAAATCACTCCCATTTTTTGCGGGTCGGCATTTAAAAACAAAGGAGTGCAGCCTTTGTTAGATGCCGTGATAGACTATCTTCCTTCCCCCTTGGATGTTCCCGAAGTGGTTGGCGTGGATCCCGCTTCAGGGGAGGAAATGCATCGAAAGGCGAAGGACGACGAGCCGTTTTCTGCCTTGGCTTTTAAGATCATGTCTGATCCGTTTTCCGGTCAATTGACCTATTTCCGGGTGTACTCTGGAACGTTGGAGGCCGGCTCATATGTGTATAACGTCACTCAGGACAAGCGCGAGCGTATCGGTCGGCTTCTGAAGATGCATGCCAATAAACGTGAAGATATCACTGTCGTGTATTCGGGTGATATTGCAGCTGCCGTAGGGATGAAGGGGGCACGAACGGGCGACACATTGGCTGATGAGAAGGCCCAGATTTTATTGGAAGTGATCACCTTTCCTGATCCCGTTATTTCCATGGCGGTTGAGCCCAAAACAAAGCAGGATCTTGAAAAAATGGGCTATGCCCTCGATAAGCTGTCCCAAGAGGACCCTTCCTTTCATTTGCGAACCGATGAAGAAACGGGGCAGACGATAATTTCCGGAATGGGTGAATTGCATCTGGAAATCATCGTCGATCGGATGCTTCGCGAATTTAAGGTTCAAGCCAATGTGGGGAAACCTGAAGTAGCGTATCGGGAAACTATTCGAAAGAAGGCCAATGCGGAAGGGAAGTATATTAAGCAGTCCGGGGGGCGTGGGCAGTATGGGCATTGTGTGCTCAGTGTTGAGCCGGCTGAATCTGGTGTAGGTTTGGATTTTGTGAATAAAATTGTCGGGGGAATCATTCCTCGTGAATATATTCCGGCCATTGAAAAAGGTGTCAAGGAGAGAATGGAATCTGGTGTACTGGCGGGATTTCCGCTGCGTGATGTCCGGGTAACTTTGTATGATGGTTCTTTCCATGATGTCGATTCTAATGAGATGGCTTTTAAGATTGCTGGGTCCATGGCCTTTGAAGCAGGGTGCAAGAAGGCTAATCCGGCTTTACTGGAACCCATCATGAAGGTTGAGGTGTTGGTTCCCCAGGATTACATGGGTGACGTGATCGGTGATCTGAATTCGCGGCGTGGGAAGGTGGCTGGTATGAATGCTCGTGGAGGTGCACAAGCCGTAGAGTCGACAGTGCCCCTGAGCGAAATGTTTGGCTATTCGACCACCCTTCGCTCGAAAACACAGGGACGTGCTACCTATTCAATGGAGTTCGAGCAATACGAGATTGTACCCAAGCAGATCGCCGAGCAAATCATTGGGAAACAGCGCGGTGAATAAAGAGAATTCTTGAAAATTTTGCACTGAAGCGTTGAGAAGGGTCCGTTCCGCAATTCCAATCTGCCGGATCTTGCATCACGATATTTTTCAGAAAGGGAGGGGGCGATGGCGAAGTCGAAATTTGAGCGGAAGAAACCGCATTTAAACGTGGGGACGATTGGGCACGTGGACCATGGGAAGACGACCTTAACCTCGGCCCTGACCAAGGTGATGAGCGAGAAGGGGATGGCCACCTTTATTTCCTATGACCAAGTGGCCAAAGCCAGTGAATCGCAGGGGCGTCGGGATCCGACC
>JAYWMS010000118.1:0-4444 GCA_035873215.1 Nitrospirota bacterium
ATTCCCATCATCGCCATGACGGCCAATGCGATGGATCGCGATCGTGAAAAGTGTTTTGCCGCAGGGATGGATGATTTCTTGCCGAAGCCTGTCCTGATCAAGGATCTTGAGGCCATGTTGGAACGATGGATTCATGAGAACGGTCAACATGAGTTAGAATTCCCCGCCGAACAACAAACAGAGAAACAGAGCGTGCCTGCTGCTGAAGGGTCTTCTCTCAGGAAAGGTCCTCCTCTGGATCCCACGATCTTTGATGACTTGCGAGATTTGGGAAGTGATGATCCGGTTTTTCTTCCGGATCTTATCGGACGGTACTTGCAAAAGGCGGTGGAGCATGTTGAAGAGATTCGTCAAGCCATATCTCATGAAGACATGGCCACTCTGGAGGGAGCGGCTCATACGTTGAAAGGGAGCTCTCGAAATATTGGCGCCCTGTATCTGGGCAGTCTGTGTTTTGAACTTGAAGAAAAAGGGCGGATGGAGGAACGAGAGGGCGCGGACGATCTATTGGCTCAGGTCCATGAGGAATTCTCTCGTGTGCAAAACGCCCTGAAAGCAGAATCAGCCACGTTGTCTTCTCCTTCCAGCTAAGTTTACTGTCTAGGTTTGTTCCACAACTTCCGGATCCATCCTACCAGCTGTTGCACAGGATTCCTCGATTCAGGATCAGGATGCTCTTGCCAGAGTTCTTGGTTGCCGAGATACTCGTCGCCACGAAAATGGATCCGCGTGCGAAGCTGAGTGTACCCTTTCTCATGGAGCTGATGTACCAGATTGAGCAACGCAGCTGGTTCAGTTTCTTGATGGTCGGTAGTCATAAGGAGCTTTTCGTAGTGAAAGATAGCTTCGAAATGACCATCAAGAAATTTCATCTCAATTTGTCGATTGAATCCACGTTCAAGATCATCTAGACCGGAAATTTGGTATTTATTTATGGATGACGGAGAGGTCATGAGGGTGGCCTTTTTCAACAGACCCTAACATAATGCGATGCATCCCTTCGAATGTGTATTACACTGAGAGGAAAATTATTTCCTCAGGAAAGGTTTTGAACATTCTGCTACATTGCGAATAAGCCATGTCATTCATTCACGGTCTTCATTTCAATAATCTTCGAGGGGATATCTATGGTGGGATTGTCGCCGCGGTCCTGGCGCTTCCTTTAGCTTTAGCCTTTGGAGTTGCGTCCGGGGCCGGTGCGGTGGCCGGTTTATATGGGGCCATCTTCCTAGGGTTCTTCGCTGCGATGTTCGGTGGAACGCCTGCCCAGGCCTCAGGTCCGACCGGACCGATGACGGTGGTCGTGGCCGGTTTATTCACACAGTTCGGTGACGAGCCAGCTCTCGTATTTTCTATCGTCATACTAGGCGGCGGGATTCAAGTCTTATTGGGAATGATGGGGGTTGGACGATTCATTGCCCTGGTGCCCTATCCTGTTATTTCCGGTTTCATGAGCGGCATTGGAGGAATCATCCTAATTTTACAAATCGGCCCGCTTGTCGGACACGCCGCTATGTCCGGAGGTGTGTTGGCTAACCTTTTGGCATTTCCTGAGTTTTTGGGGAGTCCAAATGTTCAAGCTATTTTGACAGGGCTAGTCACCTTAGCCATTGTCTATTTCACACCTCAGGCGATTGGAAGAATTGTCCCACCACCCTTGTTAGCCTTGGTTTCAGGATCTGTCCTGGCATATCTGGCGTTCCCAGACATTCCGTTGATCGGAGAGGTGCCGGGTGGTTTTCCGCTCCCGATTTTTCCTACGCTACACATGAATGGGTTCGTGCTCATGATAGAAGGGGCGATGGTGTTGGCCCTCTTGGGTAGCATTGATAGTTTGCTGACCTCATTAGTCGCCGACAATATGACACGCACGCATCATGATTCCGATCGAGAATTGATTGGACAGGGGATTGGGAATGCGGTGGCCGGGTTGTTTGGTGGGCTTCCTGGTGCGGGAGCGACTATGCGGACCGTGGCGAATATTCAAACAGGCGGGCGCACCCCGATATCCGGGATGCTCATGGCTCTCGTGTTGTTAGCCATTTTGTTGGTGTTAGGTCCCCTAGCCGAGAAAATTCCCTTGGCCGTGCTGGCCGGGTTGTTGTTCAAAGTCGGCATTGACATCATCGATTGGCGATTTCTCCGTCATGTAGTTGAAGCGCCGCGTGCGGATGTGGTCATCATGGCGGTGGTGTTCTTGATTACGGTTCTGGTAGATCTCATCACGGCTGTCGGCGCGGGCATCGTGATGGCCAGTTTGCTGTTCGTCAAAGAGATGGCAGATTTGGAACTGGCCAATTTGCGTGTGATCACGGCCTCTTCATTGGAGGCCCCGCTTACACCGATAGAGCAGGCGGTGATGGATCGTAATAAGGATAGTATTGTGTTGATTCACGTCGATGGGCCGATGAGCTTTGGCTCAGCCAAGAACATGGTCCGTCGTCTTGAACGTGTTCGAGAACTACGGATGTTCAAGAGTGTCATCTTGGATCTCTCGGATGTGCCGGTGATTGATGGAACGGCAGCTTTGGCCATTGAAGATATGTTGCGGATGATTCAATTCAATAAACAGCATTTGTTCTTTTCCGGCATGAAGCCGAAGGTCGCAAACGTACTGGAGGGATTGGGCGTCCTCCAACTCATCCGGCCTGGTCATCGCTACGCTGTCAGACTAGATGCGCTTCGACATGCTGCGTATGAAGCCGGTTCTCTCCATACGGAAGATATGCCTTCCATGTTACGAGAGGGACGGTAGTTGAGGAAGCTAAAAGCGTTTGTTATGGTGCCTCACTCTAATGGCCGGAAGAGGATGATTCTTGATACTGCCACCATCGCTTCTTAAAACCGCCTTCCAGCTCCTCACCTTTCTTTTCGTCGGGTTTCCCGGTTTTCTCTTGGCATCGACAGGTGATTCGATGCCCATCGATCTCACCAATACGACAATAGGCTATCTCGCGGTGGGGATTTTTGTCCTGGCCTATGCCGTTGTCATGGCTGAGGAGTTTACCCAACTCCGCAAATCAAAGCCCGTCATTCTAGCCGCGGGAATTATATGGGTTCTGGTGGCCCTGGCTTATCCTGGTGATGATCCTCATGCGGTCGAACAAGCCCTCCGCCATAATATCCTGGATTACGCCGAGTTGATGCTCTTCCTTCTGGTGGCGATGACTTATATCAATGCCATGGAAGAACGCCTCGTGTTTGAAAGCCTACGATCCTGGTTAGTTCGTAAAGGCTTTACCTATCGGCAACTGTTTTGGATTACCGGCATTTTGGCCTTCTTTATTTCGCCTGTGGCAGACAACCTCACGACAGCCTTACTCATGTGTGCGGTGATCCTCGCGGTAGGGTCAGACAATCCTCGGTTCGTCAGTTTGTCCTGTATCAATGTGGTGGTGGCGGCCAATGCGGGCGGAGCCTTTAGTCCGTTTGGCGACATTACGACCTTGATGGTTTGGCAAAAAGGTATTGTAGACTTCTTCACGTTTTTCTTGTTGTTTGTGCCGTCGGTGGTGAATTTTATTGTCCCTGCGGTGATCATGCACTTTGCCGTGCCCCAGGTGTCCCCGGCGCCTTCGGAGGAGGTGGTCGAAATGAAGCGAGGGGCGAAAATAATTATGTTGTTATTTTTCTTGACGATCTGCACCGCCGTGAGCTTCCATAATTTTCTGCATCTCCCCCCAATGGTAGGTATGATGACCGGCCTAGCCTATCTGCAATTTTTTGGGTATTACCTCAAGAAGACCCACGACCAATTTGCCCAACCTGGAACGTGGAGTGATGAAAAAGCCCAACAACGAGTGGGCGATGTGGTCCCCTTCAATATTTTTTCAAATATTTCCCGTGCAGAATGGGACACGCTGCTCTTCTTCTATGGCGTGATCCTTTGTGTTGGCGGGCTTGGTTTTCTGGGGTATCTGGCTGTTGCCTCCCAAGTCATGTATATCCAATGGGGCCCCACCTATGCGAATACGATGGTCGGTGTTTTGTCTGCGATCGTGGATAACATTCCGGTCATGTTTGCGGTGTTAACGATGAACCCTGATATGTCGCAGGGACAATGGCTATTAGTGACACTCACTGCCGGAGTGGGTGGAAGTATGTTATCGATTGGTTCCGCTGCTGGCGTAGCCTTGATGGGGCAAGCACGGGGAAAGTATACGTTTTTTAGTCACCTCAAATGGACTCCGGCGATTGCCCTTGGGTATGCAGCCAGTATTCTGGTTCATCTATGGGTGAATTCCAGCCAATTTTAGCTAATTCCTCTACAACCTCATTTTAGTTTTTTAGTAGCAGTTAGAAGCTACCCAATATAGATGTGTTTGGTCCTCCAGAATAAAGCGCCTCACTAAAATTTTACCACAATTTGTGCGAATGGTGACTGTTGCTCTGATGATAGGGTCTTGTTTATCCTAGCCAGCCAGAGAAGAAACACAACAATGAG
>JAYWMS010000143.1:0-19776 GCA_035873215.1 Nitrospirota bacterium
GACGACAAAGTCCCGAGAACGCAGCGGGTGGACTTTTTCAACAGCCTCCCCTAAAACATGCCGGGGATGCCAAGCCCTCCCGTAATGGATTTCACTTCCTGTGCCATGATGTCCTTGGCTTTGCGAAGGGCTTCATTCGTAGCTGCGACTAAGAGATCTTGCAACATTTCCCGGTCGTCTGCTTTGGCGACCTCAGGATCAATGACAACCTTTTCGATTTGCATCGCGCCATTGGCCGTAACCGTGACCATGCCTCCGCCTGCCGAGGCTTCGACCGTCTTGGTCGCCGCTTCTTCTTGAACCTTTGCCATCTGTTCCTGCATGGCTTGGGCTTGCTTCATCAAGTTGCCCATGTTTCCAAAAGGATTCTTGGACATTACGCTTCCTCCTTTTTCACAGGGACGCGGCTCGCTTTCACGACCTCCCCTCCAAACAATTCCATTGCCTGCTTGACCAAGGGATTTTCACGAACTTCTTCAAGGAGATGGTCATCCTCCTGTTTCTGCTGTTTCGCACGGAGTTGCGCCATCGAGGGACTGGATGCCTGACTATCTGTTAACTCAATGACCCGAATCTGGACTGAAGCCCCTGTCACGTCACGGCAAACCTTCGCCACAAGCTCACGGTTTTCTTCCTTTTGAATTCTTCCACAGGCCACCGAAGCGGTCTTAGGAAAACCAATTACCACCTGGCTATCTTCCATTTTGACGACCGTCCCCATTTCCAAAAACGTCCCTATGTTTGGATGGTTGGTTAGCATGGCGTTTGTAACACGCTTCCAGTCTTCAGGACGAAGGATTTGCGCAATCGCCGGTTCCGGCTTGACCCTGGCTGGGGTTGGATTTGCTATTGGGCTTTTGGGGGTTGCTTGGGGACGGTGTTCCTCTGGTTTTGATTCGATCGAGACATGCCATGGCTCCTCAGCCTTGGAATAGGAAGAAGGCGATTCTTTGACAACTGGCGGTGGGGTGGATGTTGGCTCTTGGGGTTTCTGACTGGTTGCTGGATGTGATGGAGGCCTGGTGGCTGCAGCCCTTGGGGCCGGTGGTGGTGATTTCCCCTGTGTGGGAGAACCTGCCGGTTTCGCCGCTGGCACCGGTTGGGTTGGTTCCATCGGGGCCGCCGTGGTTTGGTTCAGAAGGCGCGCTGCCCGAATGGTGGCGACCTCAAAGGCAAATCGCGGATGGGCAGTGCTCCGTAGCCGATCTTCAACCTGAGAAAAAATCGCCAACAGCTCTTGGAGTTGTTCAACCGAAAATGCTTGTGCATTTGAGATAATGTGTTCAACTTCTTCACTCGGAAGATCCATTAAGGCTTCGACGCGATCTCGTGACGGGACAATCGCGGCAATCAACATGTTTCGCATTCGCTCCACGATCTCCCCGCAATAGGCACGTAGATCGTATCCGCTATCCAACACTTCTCCGACGAGAGAGACGGCTGCAGCGGCATTCTGCTGCATGACCGTTTGGACCAATCGTCGAACCAATTCATCCGGGACCACACCCAGCATACTGTCTATATCTTGATCGGTGATTGTAGTTCCGCCGAAGGCGACCGCTTGATCAAACAGGCTTAGTGCATCCCGCATGCTGCCATCACTGGCACGGGCAATGGCCCCTAGGCTGCGTTCCTCAATAGCTACCTGGTTTTGTCCAGCGACATGCTGCAGTCTGGCGATGATTTCTCGTCGTGGAATCCGTCGAAACGTGAAATGCTGACATCGCGATAGGATCGTGGCAGGAATTTTGTGTACTTCCGTCGTCGCAAATATAAAGACGGCATGCGGTGGTGGTTCTTCTAGCGTTTTGAGCAATGCGTTAAACGCGGAGTTCGACAACATGTGGACTTCATCGATGATGTAGATGCGATAGCTGCCGCGGAACGGGGCAAATTTGACATTCTCGCGGAGCTCGCGCACATCATCGACCCCCGTATTGGACGCGCCGTCGATTTCAATCACATCCATGGAATTGCCGCGCGTAATCTCCACGCAGCTTTCACACGTTTCGCAGGGATCGGTGGTGGGTCCGGTATCACAATTCAAGGCCTTCGCCAAGATACGAGCGACCGTGGTTTTCCCCACGCCCCGCATTCCGGAAAACACATAGGCATGCGCGACCTGTTTCCTGGTGATGGCATTGCTGAGGGTTTGAACGACGTGCGGCTGCCCGATTAATGATTCAAACGTTCCCGGGCGAAACTTCCGTGCAGAGACTTGGTATTCCATGGTCCGTTATTTGTGAACCGAGAACCGTGAACCATGGTAAAATGTGAAAACTTCTTTTTCTTTACGCATGACGGCTTACGTTTTACGGGTTGAAACGGGGGCCAGGTGATCCTGCGGCACACAGATTCGACTGCTTACCGTTGCTTCCTTCCGGACCTGGCGGGGTTCACAAGATTCCGTTGCACAGGGCCCAGCCCCTTTCCCGGCTCAAAAAATATTCCTGTTCTGAGAATTTTTCCTTCTCATGATCCTACCGCTGTACCCTAAGGCTTTTTCTGAAAAAACTTTCTTTGGAGACGATCAGCGAACAGCCTTCGCTTGTCTAACCCTGTTCCATTCCTTTCTGCATGCCAGCCGAAGCTTTGACGAAGGCTGGCGGAGAGGATGGGATTCGAACCCATGGTACCGTCGCCGGTACACGTGCTTTCCAAGCACGCCGAATCGGCCACTCTCGCACCTCTCCGCTTGGTCCCATTAAACCGAGATCTGTCTGGGTTGTATCTAGTTCCCCGCAGTATCTTTTAATCTTCCTCAAGGCAGACTGCAGTGGGATTTTTTCTAATAACTTTCAGGGAAAGGCATCTTATCATGGCCCTTCTTGGGCCACAAGGAACTCGTGGGGTAACTACTCAGGTCACTTCCTTTTTGTCCAATGACGGCGTTGCTGTGGTGCTCGCAGCCTTCGGCGCGCACAAACTTGGCGCTCTTCGCGCCGTGCGCCCTCACGTATTCCCATATACGCTCCGGTTCTGCGTTCCTCGCGCCTTGTCCTGAGCCAAAATTGAAGCCACCTGAGTAGTTACCTCGTTGGTAGCATACGGTTAGTTTTTTCTTGTTGGTCACAGGCTCTTGGATTTTGCCAGAAATGCCCTTTGCCGTCTTGATGATCCATAAAGGCTGGAAAATAAATGACCACGGAAGAGCATCATGAACACCATGCCCAAGGGGGTCAGCAACACTACCAAGATCGAGGCCATGGAGGACGACATGCCTAAGTACAAAAACCCACTGGTGAGGATAGAAAACGGTAAGCGCAGGAATTGAAAAAAATCTAAACCAATCCGTCCCCCTTGACTCGATATCATGAAAAAAAAGGTGAGTCCGAATGGAGCCAGGATGATGGCTAAAGGGAGGAACCATTCGATCCAATTTTCCATGACGAATTCATAACTTTCTTTCAACGTTTCGAGTGATCCTCCGTAATGCCGTTGATAGAGGATTTCCGGTACCGGGTTGAGCAGCAGAAACAGTAGAAGAAACACCCCGGACACGATCAAGGATCCATACGGATTGGCTTGCATGCCCAGTTCCAATACTTGTAAGGGCACCCAAATCATGAAGCCGATGGTGATGACGTCCCAAAAGTATTGACCAGCGGAGCTCCAGATGTCATTCCACACCATCGTTCTCGTGCTCAAGACGGCCTGCTCTACCAACGCAAGAAACATGCCCATGCTAAAGGCATTGGCGGCACCCAGAAGAAATCCGCCGAGGATGCCTAATGATGCGGCCACTCCGGTAATGACAAACATCGCCAACGCCAAGAGGATGACCGTAGCGACTAATAACCAACTTCTAGTGAGAGACTTGATCGTCGAAATGAGGGACTGCTGATATAACTGAATCGTAGCCCGGACGAATTCAGGCATGAGATGCGGTTAGTCTGAGGGGGAGGGTGGGGTAGTGGTTGGGTGCTTTGCTGTCTGCTTCAAGGCCAAAATTTCCTGCTGCTGACGGTCCCGTTCTTGGGAAATCGCCCTCATCCGTTTGGGCCGATCAAAAGTCCATGCACGAAGCTTGTCCTTAAAGGACACGGTTTTCGGTGGTACTGTTGGCGCACCCTTATCTTGGAAATGATACCCCTTGACTGTCGTGGATTTTTTTGCGAACTGCTCGTAGATATCGATATAGAGATTTTTTAATCCCATACTCCTTTACCATAACTCACACTGTCCTTATGAGGCAAGGGACTATGCACTCATTTCCCATCGTCCTGTCTTTCCAGGTCACCACCAATGCGTAAAAAACTCAAAAGATCAGGTTCTCTCCGTCATGCTCCCTATGTTCTCATCGATCTACAAGCGAACTGTTGGAATGCCAGGCTGATCGTCGTTGACACTGCTGCCAGGGTGTGGGTAAATAAAGGAACACAGTGGGCACTCTACCCCCGTTTCCCGCGGATTTCTCGCTTCCTTACGATTGTTTCTACGGTAGTACATGGGGAGGTTTGAGAACGGTTCCGTTACCATGATCCCAATTGACCACGGCATGCGAGAGTGGCGGAACTGGCAGACGCGCGAGACTTAGGATCTCGTGGGAGACCGTGGGGGTTCGAGTCCCCCCTCTCGCACCACCATTTGAAAGACAATTCAGGGACTGTTGAATAATTCAAAAATTCCAGGGGCCTGATCCCATTTGCCTAATTTCATGAATCATCACAAGCAGAGGACCTGTTCCAAAATGCCCGATGTTTCACCCGCCCAAGCCCAAGGAAGCCAAGATGCCCTTTACCACGGGCAAGGGCAAGGCCGCAGGCCCGTTGACGCGCGGAACGTACACGGAGTACGTGGCACGGCAGCGGGCCGAGAACGCCGCTGGCGGACCCTTCGACTTTGCTCAGGACAGGCTTTTTCAACAGGTCCATTCATATCCTGAACTGATCACTACCCGTACAAAGGACGCACGGCATAATGAAAATGGAAGTCACAGAAATTGGTCCGGTGAAACGGGCCATTAAGATTGAGGTTCCTCCCGAGATCGTGAACCAAGAATTTGAGAAGGTCTATACCGATATCAAACGGCAGGCCCAAATCCCAGGCTTTCGTCCTGGAAAAGCTCCTATGGCCATGCTGGAGAAGCGCTATGGGAAATTGGCGGAACAGGATGTCACCCAGCGGCTTGTTCCTGACTATTACCAGAAGGCCATTAAAGAAGCGAAAGTCTCTCCGGTCACGGTCGACATCCCTCCTATGGAACGTATCAAAGCCAAGCGAAATTCGTCCCTCATCTTCACCGCGACCGTCGAGATTAAGCCTTTTATCGAATTGCGAGACTACCGACCTCCTAACCCGATTTCCCTTAAACTCAATGATCGGACTATTTCTGAGAAAGATGTGGACGGTGCGATTGATCGATTTCGAGATCAGCAAGCTCGACTTGAGGCAGCCCCCTCAGGGACAGACCTTGATGATGCCTTATTTGCCGTGGTTTCCCTGGAAGGCACTGTTGATGGGCATCCAATAGATGGTTCGAAGAAAGAGGGGCACCTTCATCTAGTGGGATCACGAGAGGAAGTACTCGGGCTCACAATTGACGATGCGATCAAGGGTAAGAAAGAAGGTGATACCGTGGAGTTGGAACAAGTCTACCCCGCTTCCCATCCGGATGAACGTCTTGCCGGGAAAACTGCGATTTTTTCAGTCACCATCCAGGGTGTCAAACAAAAAAACCTTCCAACATTGGATGACGAGTTTGCTAAGGATTGTGGTCCGTATGAGAATCTGGCGCAGTTTAAAGAAAAGGTCCAATCCGAACTCGAAAATGCGCTGAAGCGCGACATTGAAGACGGCTACAAGGATCAGGTCATGGAACGACTTTCGTCGATGCATCATTTTGACATTCCGGATGTGCTGATCGATCGAGAGGTCCGTGCCATGGTTCGGCAACGACTCATGGAAGAACAACGGAAAAAAGCCGGGAACGCATCACTTGATCAGCAATATTGGGAAGAAGAAGTCAAGCGAATTCAGCAGGACTCCACACCCGAGGCGAAGCGTCGAGTCAAATTAGCCCTGGTGTTGGAGGCCATTGCAGATAAGGAAGGTGTGACAGTCGGTGAGGAGGATATTCAAGCCGAGATTACGAAACTGGCCAGCGGTCTTCAAATGCCGGTTGAAGAAATTCAAAAGATGGTAGAGTCTGGAGGCGATAGTTCGCGTCAGGAATTTGCCGATCGCATTCGGGCAGAAAAAGCACTGCAACTGGTCTATCAAATGTCTGTGATTCAAGGGTAGCGGTAAGTTGGTTCATGCTTTACGATTCTATTATCCCGTAATTAAAAAATTTGGGAAACAATTACCCTATTTCCTTCCTGGCCCATTTATTAGCCACTTGATGACGAACAGAAAGGGCAAGTCAGAATGTTAATCCCAATGGTAATTGAGCAAACCAATCGTGGTGAGCGTTCGTATGATATTTATTCCCGTCTCCTCAAAGATCGTATAATCTTTTTGGGGGCACCTATTGATGATATCTTTGCGAATGTGGTGATCGCCCAATTGCTGTTCTTAGAAGCCGAAGATCCAGAAAAGGATATCAGTTTGTATATCAATTCTCCGGGTGGAAGCGTGACAGCCGGGTTGGGCATTTATGATACCATGCAATATGTCAAACCACCGATTTCGACCATTTGCTTAGGGCAAGCGGCGAGCATGGGTGCCTTTCTACTCGCGGGGGGAGCAAAGGGAAAACGCTATTCCCTCCCGAATGCACGGGTTATGATTCATCAACCAATGGGTGGAATCCAGGGCCAGGCCACAGAAATCGATATTCAGGCCAAAGAAATCTTGAAGATTCGGGAAAGACTCAACCAGATTCTTTCGCAGCATTCCGGCCAACCGTTAGAAAAGATTGCCCAAGACACCGAACGTGATTACTTCATGTCCGGAACTGAAGCGAAAGAATACGGCATTATTGATGAGGTCATTGTGCGAGTGCCAGAAAAGCCGAAAGACAGCAAGACCAAAGGGTAAATTGGACACAACGAGAAGGTTACTCTAATCATCGATGGCCAAACCCATAAAATCTGACGCCAATCTTCGTTGCTCGTTTTGCGGCAAGAGTCGTGATCAGGTTCGAAAACTGATCGCCGGCCCGACTGTATACATATGTGAGGAATGTGTTGGCCTCTGCAATGAAATCATGGCAGAGGAATGGCAGGAGAGTAAGGAAGAACTTTCTTCCAAGCTTCGTAAGCCCGTTGAAATCAATCGCTATTTGGACCAATACATCATCGGGCAGCAACAGGCTAAGAAAATCCTCTCGGTTGCTGTCCACAATCATTACAAGCGGATTTCAGCCAATGGGTCCGGTGATGTGGAACTCCAAAAAGGGAACATCCTCATGGTGGGGCCCACAGGTACGGGAAAAACGCTGTTTGCGCAAACTTTGGCAGATTATCTCGATGTTCCGTTTACCCTGGCTGACGCAACGACGCTGACCGAAGCAGGGTATGTGGGGGAAGATGTCGAAAATATCATTCTGAAATTGCTCCAAGCTGCTGACTATGAAGTGGAGCGAGCAGAGCGGGGCATTATCTATATCGATGAAATTGATAAGATCACGAGAAAGTCAGACAGCCCATCCATCACGCGTGATGTGTCTGGGGAAGGAGTACAGCAAGCTCTTCTTAAACTCATTGAGGGCACGGTGGCGAACGTTCCTCCGCAGGGTGGTCGCAAGCATCCTCATCAAGAATTCATTCAGGTCGATACGAAAAATATTCTTGTTATTTGCGGGGGAGCCTTTGTCGGCCTGGAAGCGATAATAGAACGACGGCTCAATCAGAAACAGATGGGGTTCCGATCTGATGTCACAAGGTCATCCAATGAACGATCTGGAGAATTGCTCGCTCAGGTTCAACCTGAAGATCTTCTCCAGTATGGATTGATCCCAGAATTTATCGGTCGTTTGCCGATTGTTACAACCTTGGATGAATTGGATGAGACATCCTTGGTCCAAATCCTGACGGAGCCACGGAATGCCCTCATCAAGCAATATCAGAAGCTCCTCTCGTTCGATAAGGTGAAACTCAAATTTACCGATGGCGCAATTACGGCCATTGCCCGAAAGGCCCATGCGCAAAAAACCGGGGCTCGAGGTCTTCGGGCCATTCTCGAAAATGTCATGCTGGATATTATGTATGATATCCCTTCCGAACCTGACGTGAAAGAAGTGGTGATTGCAGAAGAAGTGATTGTCGGGAAGGGAAATGCTATGAAAATTTTTGAACAAACAAAAGAGATGAAGCCAGCGGTTGGTACATGATCTACCAGGGCGAAGTTGACGGTGTGCTGAAGTTAAGCACAGTAAGTTAGGTTTTTTTCTCCCCCTCTCTCTTGTCGAAGAACCATCAGGCTACAATCATCCCGCTTCTTCAAAATCGCAGGACTCTTGGTGGCAGTGTATGGTTTTCCCTGCTTGTTTGCTGACCTTTTCAATCAGGAATGGTGCCTGGCATTTGGGACAGGGACGGTTGATTGGACGATTCCACAGGGCGAAGGTACAGGTAGGATACTTGCTGCATGCATAAAAAGTACGTCCTTTTTTTGTTCGCTTTTGTGCGAGTTCTCCAGCACATCCTTCGGCTGGGCATTTTATGCCGATTGAAATGGCTTTGGTTGTTTTGCAATCCGGATAGTTGGAACACGCGAGGAATCCGCCAAAGCGCCCTCGTTTGACCACCATGGGATTCCCGCATTTTTCACATTTTTCATCTGTCGTTTCTTCCGGTTTCTCAACTATTTGAATAACGCCTGCTTCATCCTTCGTAAACGGTTTCGTGTTCTTGCAGGTGGGGTATCCAGGGCAAGCTAAGAAATGGCCATGACGTCCCCACTTAATCACCATCTGCTGGCCACATTTCTCACACACGATATCGGTTTGTTCTTCTTTGCCTTTCAAATCTTCCATGTTGACCTCCGCTTCGCCGAGGTCCTTGGAAAATGGAGAATAAAATTCCCTGACTGTTGTGACCCAGTCCTTCTCCCCTAACTCAATTTCATCGAGTTGGGATTCCATTTTCGCCGTAAAAGCAATATCAAACACGCGTGGGAAAAATTGAACTAAACGATCATTTACCATGCGGCCTAATTCCGTGGGCTTAAAACGCGCGTCTTCCTTTTCCACGTATTGCCGATCTTGTATGGTGGAAATGATGGTGGCGTATGTTGAGGGGCGACCGATACCCCGTTCTTCCAATTCTCGAATCAATAATGCCTCGTTGTATCGCGACGGTGGTTGTGTGAAATGTTGTTTGGGCCGAATGGTCCCTTCATCGGTTTGGATGAGCCTCAGCGGTTCACCTTCCCTTAATTCCGGCAGGCGTTTTGTCTCGTCTTCTTCCCCGGGCGGTGGGGACCCTTTCCCTCCTGATTCCGGCGCATCTTTCCCTTCCACATACACCCGGCGGAAACCATCGAACTTCTCGACGGTTCCCGTAGCCCGAAAGGCGTACTCACCTGCATGGATTTCTACCTTAGTGGCTTCGTCAACTCCGCGTGTCATTTGCGAAGCCATGAATCGGTTCCAGATGAGTTTGTAAACACGATATAAATCGTTGTCTAAAAATGCCCGAATGCTTTCCGGATCTCGCGTTGCGGAAGTGGGCCGGATCGCCTCATGTGCCTCCTGCGCCGCTTTTGCCGTTTTGTAAACATTGGGTGTCTGTGGCAAATACTCCGACCCAAAACGAGTCTGAATAAATTCCGCTGCTTCCGACTGCGCTTCCGGCGCGATTCTGGTGGAGTCCGTTCTCATGTAGGTGATCAAACCCTGGGTCCCCTCCTGACCAATTTCCACTCCTTCGTACAATTTTTGCGCGAGCATCATGGTTTTTTTAGCCGGAAATCGCAATTTTCGCGATGTATCTTGTTGAAGGCGACTGGTAATAAAGGGTGGTGGTGGATTACGGCGTTTCTCAGTCTTGTCTACCTTGGCAACGGAAAATGTGACACCCTCGAGGGCCTGAACGATCTGGTCGGCTTCTTGCTGGGAATGGACTTCAATAGGCGTTCCTCGAAAATCATGAAGTCGCGCTTCAAAAGACGGAGGACGTTCGCCTTGGACGGTGGTAGTGATTGTCCAGTATTCGACGGTTTGAAAGGCTTCGCGTTCTGCCTCACGTTCGCAGATGATGCGAACGGCCACCGATTGGACGCGCCCGGCACTGAGCCCCCGGCGCACTTTCTTCCATAATAATGGGCTTAATTTATATCCAACGATACGATCCAGCACGCGACGCGCTTGTTGTGCGTGGACCTTTTTCATATTAATCGTGCCAGGAGATTGGAGTGCGCGCTTGATAGCCCCTTGGGTGATTTCGTTAAAGAGAACGCGATACACGTTTTTTGCTTTCCCATTCAGTTCTTCGGCGATATGCCATGCGATGGCTTCTCCTTCGCGATCGGGATCCGGTGCCAGATACACATTATCCGCTTTCTTGGCTTGCGCTTTGATCTCCGTCAGCACCTTGCTTTTCCCGCGAATCACAACATAGTGCGGCTGAAAATCACCATCCACATCAATCCCCAACTTACTTTTTGGCAAATCCTTCACATGTCCGACCGAGGCCATGACTTGATAGCCACGTCCCAGGTACTTCGAGATCGTACGGGCTTTGGCTGGAGACTCAACAATGATCAACGATTTTGCCACGAACTTCCGTTCCTTCCTTGCAATATTAGATGCAGAATCCCAGATGAAAATTGAACGAGGTGTTCGTTGTTATACTCGCACATATGAGGAGCCAGGGCCTTGTTGCACGAGTTCTTTGAGCTCCAAAGACAATAAGATACCCATTACCTCGGCAGGGAGAAATGGAGCTTGAGCTAGAATTTCGTCAACGGAGATGGGGTCTTCCCCGATTAAATCATAGACATCGTATTCTTGGGTGCTCAATGCCGGTGGCGCTGCCGGCTCAGATGAGCGAGCATTGCTTACGCGATCTTGGAACGATCCGTCAAGTTGCGGAAGCAGTTCTTCCAGAATATCGTCAGAAGATTCCACCAGTTTTGCGCCTTGTTTAATCAAGGCATGAGTCCCTTGATGCTGTGTTTCTTTGACGGAACCCGGTACTGCAAAGACTTCGCGGTTGTATTCAAGCGCGAAACGCGCGGTGATCAGTGAACCGCTTTTTAGATTAGCTTCGACGACCACGACACCAAGAGATAAGCCACTGATGATTCGATTGCGGCGAGGAAAATGATAGGGAAGTGGTGGGGCACCGAGGGAAAATTCCGAGATGACCGCACCGTGGGTTTCAATGTCCTGCCGCAGCCTACGATGTTCAGGAGGGTAGGTGCGATCGAGGCCGCATCCTAACACGGCGAATGTCCGACCTTGTGCCTTGAGGGCGCCTTCGTGTGATGCCGCGTCAATGCCGCGAGCCAATCCGCTTACGATGGTGAATCCGAGCGTCGCCATATTGAAACTCAGTTCTTTGGTAAATGACGCTCCGCTAGGACTGGCTTGTCTTGCGCCAACGATGGCTAAGGCATGCTCGTCATGCGGGTTCAATGTTCCGTTAAAATAGAGAATGGGAGGCGGATCGGGGATCAAGGCCAATCGTCGAGGATAGTTGGGATCGGATAACGTCATGACCGAGAGTTGTTCGGTCTCAAGACGATCGAGCTCCTTCCGGATCAACTTGCGACTGTCATAATCCGGACCCGTGCGGATGGTTGCCGCGAGCGATTGGCTGATTTCTGCCGTGTGTTGCAGCTCCCGAATTGACGCCATTAACACGGCTTCTGGGGATCCCAACCCTCTCACTAGCCTGGCTAATGTTCCATCACTTAATCCTTTGATGGCTCGCAGTGCCAACCATGGTTCAAGTTGGTCCATGCTGAACTATCCCTCCGATTCCAACTTCTATTTTTATGCTGCGCGGACGCTGCCACCCATCACGACGAGATCATATTGTTCCAAGTGAAGCAAAGGGTCGGCCTTGACAATGACCTGGAGGTTGCCCTCTCGTTCGATTTGTTCAAGACCGTCATGCTCAATATCACGTAGCATGTCAACGATTTGTGGATGGGCTCCAACCACGACATGTTGTGGTCCGTTGTCCCTACCGATTCTTCTGAGGTCTCGAAAAATGTCATAAGCCACGGTGAGTGCAGATTTGGTGTACCCCCGTCCATCGCAATCCGAGCACACATCAGACAACGTTCGGAGAATATCCTCACGCACACGTTCGCGTGAAATTTCTATCAATCCCAGATCCGTGATACGAGAAATGCGTGTTCGTGCGCGATCGGTGCCCATCGCGTCCACAAAAGCTTGGTGGACCTTTTCTCGATTGCGTTCTCGTTCCATGTCGATAAAGTCGACGATAATGATGCCCCCGATTCCTCGGAGTTTGATTTGATAGGCAATCTCGCGAGCGGCTTCAAGATTGTTTTTCACGATCGTCTCTTCTTGGTCGCGCTTGCCGACATAACGACCGGTATTCACATCAATGACCGTCATGGCCTCTGTGTGATCGATGACAATATGTCCACCGGATTTTAACCACACCCGACGACTCAGCGCTCGCGAAATCTCCATCTCAATACCGAGATAATCGAATAAACCCTCATCCTTATCGTAACGATGCAGGCGTGTGGTTTGCTCAGGGAGGTATCGAATCACAAAGTCTTTTACCGCCTCGAATTCATCCTTGGAATCGATCAAGAGTCGATCCACTTTCTTCGTGAAGAGATCACGGACAACCCGCAAGGTGAGGCTCAAATCCGAATGCAACAGCGACGGAGCCGGCTGCTGCTCACTTTTTTTCATGATGTCTTTCCAAAGCGCGGTTAAGTATTCTACATCCGATCGCAGGTCATCTTCCGAAACGCCTTCGCTCACAGTTCGTACGATAAACCCATAGCCTGGCTGACGCAGCCGCTTCATGATGTCTCTAAGACGGGCGCGTTCATCATCGTGAGCGATACGCCGAGAGATTCCGACATGATCCACGTTTGGCATCAAGACCAAAAACCGACCAGGCAGCGAACAATAGGATGTCACACGAGGGCCCTTGGTTCCGATCGGCCCTTTCGATATTTGAACCATCAACTCCTGGCCTTCTTTCATTAAGTCCTCGATCGGAGGAATAGTTTGACGGCGAGGTCGAGGTAATTCCGGTCCCTTGTCGTCTTCTTCTCCTTCTACCAGGACATCACCGATTTCCGTGCCGAGTGATAAATCTGAAACATGCATAAAGGCTGCGCGATCCAAACCAATGTCCAGAAATGCTGCCTGCATACCGGGTAGCACTTTGACGACTTTTCCTTTGTAGACATCACCGACGAAATCCTTTTTCTTAGCACGGTCGACATACAGTTCCGTGACGACTTTGTTCTCGAGCACAGCCACACGCGTTTCTTGTGGCGTGACATTAATTGCGATTTCTGCACCCATAGTAGCTCCTTACTGGTTCCTCCCGTCATGTCTGCGGTAGATGGACGGGAAACACGCTCTGAAGAGAAGGCTCCTGATTGGAAACACGGTATCCTCCGCTTTCACGACAGCGTGCGAGTGAGTATTCTAACTTTTTCCTTTGCGGCTCACGTCCAGCCCTTAACCGTGCAATAACGTGAGGCGCCGTCGCTTGACACTTAGTAATAATCCCAATGAAGCCAAGGTCATGATGGTGGCGCTCCCACCGTAACTCATCAGTGGTAAGGGAATGCCGACAATTGGAGCCAGTCCGACGGTCATGGAAATATTCACGACAGTATTAAAGGCAAGCATGCCTACGACACCAATGGCGAGGAGGGCGCCGAGCATGTCCTTGGCTTTTGAAGCAATTTCCAGACCCAACAAAAACAATGACAGAAATAAGATCACTAAGAAAAAAGATCCCAGAAATCCCCATTCCTCAGAATACACGGCGAAGATGAAATCCGTATGTCCTTCGGGCAAGAATTTGAATTGTGTTTGTGTCCCACCATGTAAGCCTTTTCCAGCCAGCTCACCCGACCCAACGGCGATTCGCGACTGGTGCCCTTGATAGCCTTTTCCCCCAGGATCGTAGGCAGGATCGACAAAGCTCAATAGCCGTTCTTTTTGATAACCATGCAGTGAACCCCACAACTCTCCCCAGGCAAACGGAAAAATCATCAAGGCAGACAGTAACACCAAGCCGAAGGTCTTTGACTTGATTCCAACAGCCAACAACAAGGTGACATAGATTGCGATAAAACTGAGACTGCTTCCCAAGTCCGGCTGTTGAAGAATCAAGAAAAACCCGGGCAAGGCCATGAGACCCGGGACAATGACCCGGTACAACCAACCGTATCGGGTCTGTGTGGAATAATACGTCGCCAACATCAATAACAACGGAACCTTGATAAACTCCGACGGTTGAACGGCTACCGGACCAAGTGAAATCCAACGTTGCGCACCTCGGCTGCTCTTACCGCTGACCATGACGATAATGAGCAACAACAAACCGATCCCATAGAAAATGTATGAAAATCGCGCGAGTTTGTGGTAATCCAAGCTCGCAAATAGGGTAAAGGCCACAGCACCAATGCCTATCCAAATGGCTTGCTTGAGATAAATAGAGAGTCCGTTCGATTGTCCACCGGATGTGATGCTATAAATGGTCAGAACTCCTATAGAGAGGAGCATCGTGATGACGCCTAGGAAACACCAATCGAATCCATCCAGGATTCGGCGACTCAGTATTCGATTAACCATTCGATGTCTCTCGAATGGCTGGGGGTTGCCCAGAGATTTCAGATGAGGAGGGCCCTACTTGCGGTTGGTCTAGGGCTTCCATCGTGATAAACGCTTCGATGAGTTTTTTGGCCAAGGGAGCTGCCGCTGATCCACCGTGCCCCATGTGTTCGACGAGAACCGCAACCGCAATCGTGGGTTGTTCTGTTGGTGCGTAGGAAACAAACCAGGCATGATCTCTGAATTCCTTGGGTGTCTCTTCTTCTGATTCTTCTCGGAGCGCGACGACTTGAGACGTGCCTGTTTTCCCGGCAATGGAGACCATCTTAGATTGAGCACGGCGTGCCGTTCCTTCGGTGACTACGGCCTCAAGGGATCGCTGTATGGTGCGAATTAAATCAGGACGAAGATTCAGTGGCATTCCTGCTCGCTCGACTTCCTCCTGTACCACTCCGGTATCACGACGCCGAACTCCTCGAACGAGTTGAGGTCGATGTGTGATTCCGCCATTGGCAATGGTCGCAATGACATTGGCCATTTGGATGGGCGTGACGGTAACATAACCTTGTCCAATCGAGGCGGAGATGGTTTCCCCTGGATACCAGGGTTCTCCCCGGGCTCTTTCTTTCCATTCGGGGGTTGGGACAATTCCTGTGGATTCTGACGGTAAATCCACCCCCGTCTTTCGCCCCAAACCAAACAGCGATGCATAGGCTGCAATCGCGTCGATGCCCATTTTGTTCCCAACTTTGTAAAAATAGACATCGCAGGAATTGACTATCGCTTCATGAAGGTCGACCGTACCATGCCCACCAGTTTTCCAGTCTCGATACGTGCGATTACCGAATGGGAACCCTCCGAGACATCGCACGGTGTCGGAGGCTTCAAGGGTCTCGGTTGCCAAAGCCCCTGCAGCCATGATGATCTTAAACGTGGAGCCTGGTGGATACAGACCTTGAATTGCTCGATTGGTTAAAGGATGTCGCGTATCCTTCAGGATGTTATTCCAATCTTTTGAACTGAGACTTCGAGATAACACATTCGGATCAAAACTGGGTTGACTGGCGAGTGCGAGGATTGCTCCGGAATGAGGGGTTAAGGCGACAATCGCGCCAGCTTCTTCTCCCAGCAAATCTTCAGCCAATTTTTGCAACTGAAAATCAATGGTTAAGTACAGATCATGTCCCGCTTGGGGTTTTTCCACCGACAAGGTTTGCTTTTCATGTCCCAGGGCATCGACCTCGATCAGTTTCCGACCAGCTTTCCCGCGCAAAATCCGATCGTACATACGCTCCACACCATATTGGCCAACAATGCTGCCTGGAACAAGTTCGCTAAATTCCTCTTGATTGAGTTGTTCTTCGGAGACCTCCCCTACGTAACCAATCAAGTGGGCCGCAAAGCCCCCTTGTGGGTTGTTCCGCTGATATTCGGGTTGAATCACGACACCGGGTAAATCCAGTCGGTGCGATTCCACAATAGCGGCTTGCTGAAGGGTCAATCCCCCCATCAATTTTACACGGGTCAACCCACCGCGGGACCGCAATTGTTTCTGAAGATCACTGGCGTCAAGGTCAAGGAAATGCACCAATCTCTCAGCCAACATCTCGCGATTCTTGATATCCTTCAGCTCAACATAAAGGTTGAAACTCGGGATATTATTGGCGAGAAGTCGTCCTTTTCGATCGTAGACCAATCCACGTGCCGGATGAAGTAAAATCGAACGAGTTCGATTGTCCTGTGAAAGTTCACGGTAGTGAGGGCCATCCCGTACCTGCAATTGCCAAAGCCGAAGCACCAACAAACTGACGATGATTAACACGCCGATCTTCAGAATGATCAATCGACCTTGAAGCTCGGCCAATCCGTTTGATGGCATCCCCCCTAGGTTCATGTATTCCTCACCAATCTATTAGCTGATAGGTGCGATCGATCCTCAGCATGGGACTGGATGGTATCTTTGTACTTATGCATGCGCGATATCGACGGTACGCCGGGTGATGCACCAATTGATTCCTACAGCCAGGAGACTGTCGATCAAGGCTTGTGGGAGGAGTACGGCTCGAAACCCATACAAGGTTTCCCCGAGGCTGACCCCCGCACGTGCAGAGACAAAAAAGATGACCCCTGAAAAAATCGAGAACACGAGCATCGGCAGGAAAATCGAGTGCGCCGCACTGTTGGAAATGTTCTTAGCTAAGATGGCGGATAAGGCGCCAATCCCAGGTTTGGTGATAGTATTGATCCATCCGCCTCCAGCCGAAAACAGATCCTGTGAAAAACCCAGAACGAATCCCATGACTACTCCTTCCGTTCGACCAGCCCAATACCCGATGAGGCACACGGCAATCAAACACAAGTCCGGATGAAGCCCAAACGGGCTAAGAGATCCCAGAATGGTGGCTTGCAGTGGAATCAATAATGCAATGATGCCAATGTACAAGGCAATCTTCATTGGAGTGCGCGTTCCGTGTCAGATTCCTTGAGTGCCGTTTCGACTGACGGAAATTCGTTGGTTGTTCTGGGAGCCAGAATGATCAATACCTCTTCTAATTGACCAAAATCTACGACCGGAGAAATTGTGGCTGTTTGAAAGAGATCACCTTCTTGTTCCATGACATCAAGAACTTGTCCGATCAGCAGTCCACGGGGGAATCCTCCAGTGAGGCCCGATGTGACAACGGCATCGCCCTTTTGAACGGAGGATAATGGTGGAATGTATTTCATCCTCACCAGGCCCTGGCTCGTGCCTTGGATGATCCCTTCATCACGAGTGCGTTGCGTCAGTCCTGTCACGGCGACATTTGGATCGGTAATAAGTAGAGCGATACTTGTCACACTCGCAACTTTGACGATTTGGCCAACGACTCCTCCAGGGGTAATCAAGCCCATTTCCGCTCGTACGCCGTCCTGTTCGCCCTTGTTCAGGATAATGCCTCTGTACCAGTTTGACGCACTGCGACCAATCACTCGCGCGACGAGGGTGTCCATCCCACTCTGACTCTGGAAGTCCAAAAGGACAGTCAAACGTTGGGAAGTCAGACTGCGTTCTTGCAGCTGGTTCAGTTGGCCGTGGAGTTCTTGTACCTGGAGACGCAAACGTCGATTCTGATCATAGATCCCCTGGAGTGCGACGTACTGGTTCCACCCCTCACGGATGCTCTGATCAACGTACGCCATCCCTGCGATTGGAATGGCTAGTACATCGGCAACCGGACGACCGACGTATTGCAGAAGGACTTCAGCCTGCCGAGGCAGAAGGGAATACCCAATGAAGAAAACCAGAAGCAGTATGACTAACACCCGCTTCGGGCCTGACCCCCAAAACACGGCAGGCCGAGTGCGGCCAAGCATAATCAATGATTTCCTTAGTGGCGCATGGTTGACATTGAAGCCACATTTCGTAGCAAGGTGAGTTCTTCCAAAGTCTTCCCCACGCCCAGTACGACAGATGTGAGCGGGTCATCCACGGTGACGATTGGAAGCGCGGTCTCATCACGAAGCCGAGCATCCAGTCCTTTCAGCAGGGACCCTCCTCCAGTCAACACAATACCTCGATCAATAATATCTCCAGCCAACTCGGGTGGCGTGTTTTCTAAGGCCAGCTTGATGGCTGTCACAATCGTCGAAATAGATTCTTGGAGCGCTTCGCGAATCTCCGTATCCTCTAGCACGATGGTCCGGGGAATGCCTGAAATGAGGTCACGACCTTTGACCATCATTTGTGCTTTTTCCAAGGGAGGATACGCAGAGCCGATCTCCAGTTTTACTCGTTCCGCCATGTGCTCACCAATGAGCAAGCTATACTCCCGCTTCACATGACTGATGATGGCTTGATCGATTTGGTCTCCAGCAACCTTAACGGATTCGCTGTAGACGATCCCGCCAAGAGAAATTATGGCAATGTCCGTCGTCCCACCACCAATGTCCACGACCATATTGCCGGACGGTTCGGTAATAGGCAGGCCGGCGCCGATAGCTGCTGCGACAGGCTCTTCAATCAAATAGACTTCACGCGCCCCAGCTAACTCAGCAGATTCTTTCACGGCACGCTGCTCCACCTGGGTGATGCGGGAGGGAACACCAATAATAATGCGGGGTCGCACAAAGGCACTGCGATTGTGCACCTTTGTGATGAAGTACCGGAGCATCCGTTCGGCCATTTCGAAGTCGGCGATGACCCCTTCTTTCATGGGCCGAATCGCGGAGATGTTTCCTGGCGTCCGACCCACCATCCGTTTGGCTTCGCTTCCCACAGCTAAGATTTTGTTGGTATTTTTATCTATGGCGACCACAGAAGGTTCATTCAGAACAATTCCCTTGCCCTGGACATAGACCAAGGTATGCGCGGTCCCCAGATCAATGGCCATATCGCTGGAGAAGTAACTGAGCACTTGGCCAATCAAACCCACAGAAGTTTTCTCCCCATTATTTTCATGATCAAACTTATTCGACGATGCAATCTACGTGTCTTCATCACTGAAAGGTCTATCGGTCATAGCTTCACGGTCCACCGAGGAAATCACGAAAGTATATAAAGGAAAAAATGCCTGTCTTTACAAGGCTTTGTGACGGCCTCTTGTCACGAGCTTGTAACCTGTCAGTCCAGGCTGAGTCACAAAAGCAACGGTACGGCCAGCTTAACATATTAAAAAATAGCCACAAGGGTTGATCTGGCAAGTGTCACGTCCTTGTGACAAGGGCGAGGTTGGGTAGCAAATGGATTGGGTCGGCCTGAAAATTTAATGGTATCAGAGTGCCCAGGAAATTCAATGGCAGCATAAATACCTACAAAATAAAATGTAAACGAAAATACTCATGCAGTATAGCAAACCCCATTCGGTACCACAAAACGCAAGGATTCGCTGAAAAGGTGGAGCGTAGATTCCCTAATCATGGAGTACCAGGGACGTCATTGTTGCATCCATAGCCTGTGGCATGCTGCACTTAGGGTCCGTCACGAAATAACCGGGGCTTGCAAGGAATCGGACATTTTTCGCAATATAACCCATCCAAATCTCCAGGAGTGAATTCCATGTCCGGTAGAACTCTATTTCAAAAAATCTGGGAAGGTCATGTGGTCCGCGAGGAAGAAGACG
>JAYWMS010000242.1:0-1923 GCA_035873215.1 Nitrospirota bacterium
CCATCCGCACTTTCGTGCGCTTTGTCTTGTGGTCGAAGATGTCGTCGAAATACATCGGCACGAAGTGGCCGTTCTGCAGCGATACCATCGCCCCGGTGCCGCCTCCGATCACGAACTGGGCCGCACAGAAACCGAGGTCACGAGTGTACTCTATGTCGAACGGGATCGGGTCGGCGCAGCGCAATTCGTACCCAATATTCTTAGTGACGATGGTTAACGGAATGCCATGTTGTGTGAGTGCGGCTTTCACCGTGTCTTTCAACACTTGTCCAATATCCAGTTCCGCGAATCGGATGTTTCCGTGCTCGTCCCGTTCGACATCACCCAGTGCGGCCAAATCCTCTGGGTCCAGCAATTCGGTCAATCCTTCCGCTAGAACAGCCACACCATCTGAGCGACCTTCACCCAATCGCTTAATGATGGAGCCGAGCAGAATGTTAGAAAGGTCAGCTAACCTGATAGGCGGTGTGGAAAATTCTTCCGGGATGATTGTGATGGCGTTCCCTGAGGCTCTTCCAATGCCTAATGCCAGATGTCCGGCTTTCCGCCCCATGGCCACTGCCAAATACCATCGTGATGTCGTTGCCGCATCAACCATCAGATTTTTCACGATCTCAACGCCATAATGCCTGGCGGTTTGAAAGCCGAACGCGGATACCCCGTGGGGAAGACAGAGGTCATTATCAATGGTCTTTGGCACGTGGACAACTTGAAGTGCTCCAGAGGCGGCAGCAGCTAATTTCATCGCTGATGATGCAGTGTCATCCCCGCCGATGGTAATGAGCGCAGAAATCTGAAGTTGCTGTAAGGCTGCCAGAGTTGTTTTGAGGTGCTGTGGATCTCGAGTTGGATTGGCACGTGCGGTTCGTAAAAATGATCCACCTTGAAAATGAATGCGATTGACAGTCGTGTCGGTGAGATGGCAGACGTGGTGCGTCTCTCCCCGCATCAGCCATTGAAAGCCGTCGAGGATGCCAATGACGTCAAGCCCTTTCGCGAGGCTCCGGAGTGTCGCGGCTTCGATGACACTATTAATGCCTGGGGCAGGCCCGCCCCCGACCAAGATGCCTATTTTTTTTAAAGGGGATGGCATGAACGAATGAGAATCTCACCACCAAAACATGAAAAATCTATACTGCTAAAGGACATGATGTACCACAGCAGATTTCAACGTATCAACTCAGTTCACCTTGTAATCATTATAGTTGTGTGCCGCGCTAGGGAAAAGCGAATTGAGGTGATACCCTTCTGGTGAAAGAAGGGGATAAGGTTTGCTATCTACCCATTGATATGCAAGATTATTCATTAGCACATTTTGGTTTCGAACCGTTCTAATCACTTAACGTTTTCACACTCGGTCATCGTTCAACTTTCAAATAAGGGGAAAGAGCCATGCCGATGTACAATTACAAATGTCAGGACTGTGGGAATGAGTTTCTCGTTGGGCGGACCTTAAAGGAACATGAGAGTGGACCACCCTTCTGTCCCTCCTGCAAAAGCAGCAAAGTGGAACAGGTGATGACACCCTTTGTCGCTAAAACGAGTAATAAAAGTTGAAGAAAAATTGTCCCTCCGTTCGTCACCTGAAATTCTGTATGGGGCCATGCCGGTTGTATGAAACAAATCAAATAAAGACCCATGACCATCACACATACCTTGAGTCTCATCGCTTTCTCCCTCAATAGAAAAGATGATTGCCTAACAGAATTCTGAAGAGACCATCTTTTTAAAAAAAAACGGGGGAGCCAGAATGGCTCCCCCGTCCCACTGATCCAGTGCCATCCCCATGTTTTTTGTCCCGACAGTCGGGGACAAAAATCACTGTCAGAGTGTTGCCCGGTGTATGAATGTTTGGGTTTTGAGTCAGTAGAGCGAAGTATTGGTTTCTGTTAATTCGGGAAAAACTCACTCAAAAGAATGGTT
>JAYWMS010000137.1:0-4299 GCA_035873215.1 Nitrospirota bacterium
GGTTGTTTTCTTTGAGTTTCGAAATCCGCTGCAGAAAGGAACCTTTTTGGCAACACTTCATGCTGTATCAGCCAGGGAGGAGCCCACGTCCAATGCTGCCTCGCTTCTGTGACCTTTGGAATCAACTCACAATTTGGCCGGGTGATGTCACAAATAGGGTATTTTGTCCCTTCGTTGGGCCAGCCCCGTCCCCTTTAGCCATTGCGTCCCTCCTACCATAAATGAATACAAGTAGGTGGTGATGAAGGCCATGGCAATGAATGGCGTCACGGATGGTATGAGCCACGCCGCCACTAGTGTCACGTTCACCAACGTAACGGTGGTGGCAGTCTTTGCCAGCCCTCGAATAAGGAAAAGTAACTTGAACGGTACGTTCATCGTGACCATATGCAAACCAAATAATAGAACCAGATACCACTCAGGGCCGACATCAAATATGTGCGTCAACAAAAGGACGAACAGCATGTGACGCATGAGTTCGTTGGTCGGCGAACCGCTACCTGTCACACTATCCGGATTGAGCCGGGACGTGACTCGAAGAATGATCGAAGCCGAAGCGATCATGCTCCCCAGCAAGACCGGTCCACCGAAATGTGCCCCTACTGCCAAGGCCAGAGCTACATGGGCAACGGCATCGCAGACATTGTCAAGATCGGCGCCAAATCGGCTACGGATATTCAACTTGGCAGCCAGTATCCCATCCAGGTCATCCATCACATTGTTGTAGATGATGAGTGGAATCACATACAGATAACCTTCTTCCAAGAACAGCAAGGCCAGAGGCAGCACCCCGAGAATTGAGGCTGCATTGGCCAGGTTCCGATAGACACAGTTTCCTTGTGTGTGTTCCATGGGGTGATCTGAACTGTTTATTTAATCGGTCTGGTTCCGAGTAGGAAAAAGTGATTCTCTAGGCCCGGAAACGGAATTCCGAGGATCTTGGGGAGGCGCTTCATCAAGGGAGCTCCTATACGTAGGCACCAATAGGTCAGGGCACCCACAATTGGCAGCGCCTGAAAGGGTTTCGGGACGGTCTGTTTCCATTTTTTGATCAGGTCACACCCCATTTGCAGAAGGACATAGGGCTCGTTTCGTTCAACGTGCTTGAGGGTCAATCCGCATTGATTGAAGATGCGTGTGTAGTCCGACACTGAACGATACACGACGGAATAGTCGCCAGTGCGCGTCTCAGTCTCACCCCGAACCGTGGATTCGCGGCACAGAATAATCCCACCCGGCCTGAGACATGGGACCAACTTTTTCAACAGGGTAATCACGTCATGTTCGTCCAGGTACATGAGCAGACCGCCGAGGAAGATCAAGCTATGATGGCCATCTTGCTGGAACGACAAGACATCACCGTGTATAGCGCGGATGTTGGGATGCGGGGCGCATCGCTCCTTCAACGCTTGGTAGAATGTATTGCTGCCTTCGATAGCGTCCACCCGGGAAAAACTGCTGGCAAACTCCACGGCCCAATAGCCAACACCACTGCCAAGATCGAGAACCGAGCCATTGTGCTCGATACCGCGAAGCAACTGCTGGACGATTCGGGCCTCCGCACGGAAACGAAAATCGCCTGCACTCACCGGAAAGCCGAAGCCATCCATCATGTACGGCCCGAGGATGGAGGATTTGACGCTCTCCCAATACCGGTTGACTGAGGCGTGATCGACTTCAGGCACGAATGGCCGGAAGGGTATTGACGAAGTGGGGGGGGCTGGCGATGGAACGGTGTCGGGTAAATAGATTGTCTGCCCCGCGCAGATCCATTTTGGTATCAACCTCATACCATCGGTCTGCATCGAAGAAGACCGCGTCGAGACAGAGTGTGCCGTCATCGACCATCTCGGCTAAGACGGCCTCGTAATACTCACCAAGTCTGCGTTCCGAGACATAGCGGCTTAACCTTTTCTCAATTTTGCGCCATGAATGAAGGGATAAGCTGTAGAGATTGACCGTTTTGTACTGACGGGCAATATCACAACTCACACCACCCAGGCGAAAAGCCCTAACCCGCCTTTTTGACCCAAGTTCCACCGTAGTGCCGTTCATCCAAGGGAGTATTCTGGAAATCGCGATCTTGTCAGGTTGGAGCATGTCGGCCAGCATGCTGGCCTCAAAAACCACGTCACTTTCCACCAACAAAAACGGCTCATGGATCTGCTGCCGAGCCAACCAAAGAGAATAAATATTATTGGTGGTTCGGTAAACTGGATTGACGACGTAATCAATCCGCATATCACCTGCGTGTTGTTGCAGAAATTCCTGGATACGATCACCCAGGTGACCGATGACTACGACCAACCGTTCAAATCCCTGTGCGCGCAAATTATTGACCAGCCGCCCGAGGATAGGAATACCGCCGACCTCAGTGAGACACTTGGGCGCATTCAAGGTCAATGGCTCCAGGCGTGTTCCCGTACCCGCGGCGAGTAAAAGAGCAGTCGTGACATGAGTTGGATGAGCCAAAAATCTGGAATTGATCATCGGTAGGTCTTCCGTAATAGATCAGAGATGCCCATTCCGTTAAAGCCCGTGATGATAGCCATTTTGCTCGTACGCATCTCCTTCACGTTCCTTCGGCTTTACGCACTAGCCAGGTCAAACTCTGAATTTTTTCTGAGCTCCGTAAAGATCTAACGTCAAGATGAGATGCGGGCGAAGAAGGACAGCGAGAAGGGCCTTGTTAGCTGAATTTATGCTTCTTCATCTTAAACGGGGACCATGGGAGTGGTCAGGGTGAGCTTCCTCTATACCACATTATTTTCACCCGTTACAAAGTAGGTTGACAGATGAAGGGGGACGAATGATGAGTGTGTCAGGGATATTCTCAAATGTTTCTCTGATAACACCCAATTTTATCAATCGGACGGCAATCCAGGGTCCCAAGAACCAACAGAGCACTTTGGGTCAGGCCCGTCCCCAACAGCTTGAACAATTCCAGGACCAAACCGACGTCGTAAATCTTTCCAGTAAAGCCCTTCAGTTATCCAAAAACGCCCTCTTCCAATCACCCTTCAAGAAATAATCCCCCCATCAGTCGGAACCTCCTATCAAAATGAGACGTGGCGATCCCGTCTGTCGAGAGCTTGCTTTTCTCTATTTACCAGCTACACTGATCCTGGTGTGGTTAAAAAATCGTGCTCTCGAGGCCAGTCGAAACAAAGTCAAGGAAATAGTATGAGTGAATGCCTCATCTTAAACTAGCGAAGGATACCTTTTGAGCTGGACATTCCGACTTACCAGGAATGTACTGGCCGGCTTGTTCATCACCATGCTGGTCTCTTCAATTGCCCAAGGGCATGTGACCATAAAGCCTATCACCTCACCTGAGCCCCCAGTCCCTATTGCACCCATTGCACCAATGGATCCCTTGAAACCTCCACCCCAACTTTTTCCTTCACCATTGGACACCGATAGAGGACCCAAACCACCAGTCGTGCCCGTTGCCCCTTCCCCAAGGGACATCCCTGAGGAGTCCCAAAGCCCATCTCCTTGTAAACAGACATGTGACCAACTCCATCCCAAGGAGAGCACCTTGTGGCATTTTTGCCAATTAGGATGTAATTAATGGGGGACACGATTGCTAAATTCAACTACAGGTTTTACTATAGAGAATAGGACCGAACTTCTTGAGAAAGACCCGTTCGCCACCGCCTTGGTACACGCTTCTTTTGTATATTCTCCCGGCATCATGACTCAACCGGCCCTATGATTGGATGCAATGAAAAATATGAAGTGAGTGAGGCTGATTTTCTGATAGGGTTGGTGGTGGTCAGAAATGAGAAATCGTGGATTTAAACTGATGGGAAAAAATCATGAAGCCGAGTAACCCTTGCCCCAATCTTAATCATCGCCGTACCAAAGTGACAGTGCGTTGCTGCATCATGTGCGGTGAGGTTCTAGATCCAGCCATCCCTCCTAGACAGTGTAGGGATCAGGAACATGCTATTAAACGGCGTCAGAGGGAAAAATATTGTTCGGGGTGTGGAGAACAGCTCCGTCACGGGAAATAACCAGAATGCCCTTCATGGCCAGAAAGGCGTTCTCGGAGAATTGTCTTCCTAAAGATAGTCCTAAGGGTATTGGCATATATGTGTGCAGCAATACGCGTAGGACCCGTATTGAATTGACACTAAGGAGGAAAATAGGAACAGCTTAATTTCTTGAGACCCAGGAGGAATGAGTATTCCCCGCCATTAAGATGTTAGGTAACCCGTCGGGAGGAAGATAGGGTCGTGAATAAGAGCAGGGCCCTAGGAATGGGATAAAGTGGGAACGACGCCAGACCCCCCC
>JAYWMS010000266.1:0-6095 GCA_035873215.1 Nitrospirota bacterium
TCTCCGGATTGCAGTTCACCATGATCGTTTCGACGCCCATTTCTCGAAGAGCTAAAGCGGCGTGTACGCAACAATAATCGAATTCAATCCCCTGCCCGATCCGATTTGGCCCGCCCCCCAAGATGACCACTTTTTTCTTCGTGGTTGGTCTTGCTTCACATTCTCTTCCGTAGGTCGAGTAGAGGTAGGGTGTTTGCGCTTCAAATTCTGCGGCGCAGGTATCCACGCGTGCATAGGTCACTGGTTGTGTTGTGAGATGCTCGTGGCGCCATGTCCGGACCTCGTGAGTCGTGGAATTTAATAATTGGGCAAGGCGCTCGTCAGAAAATCCATGATGTTTGGCATGCTTCAGCAATGAGATGGATTCTTCATTTACCTGAATGGGTAATCCTTGTGACGACGCCGATTTAGGTGTGGAGCTGGAAGCGTTTCGCCCAAGCGCCACGATTTGTCGTTCTATATCAACTAATGCTTCCAGCTGATCCAGAAACCACGGATCGATGTGTGTAGTGGCATACAATTCATCCTTCGACATTCCGATCCGTAACGCATCCGCCATATGCCAGGGCCGGTCAGGAATCACGGCACGGATGGCCGCTCGCGCCTGTTTACTCACCTGGGGATCAATTGGATCATCCGGGAGATACTGATCCAAGCCGCACAGCGAATTCAGTCCAGAGCGATCTGTTTCTAAAGAACGGATCGCTTTTTGAAAGGCCTCCTGGAAGTTTCGGCCCAGGGCCATCGCCTCCCCGACCGATTTCATTTGTGTCGTTAATGTGGAATCGGAGCCTGGAAATTTTTCAAACGCAAAGCGAGGGATTTTGACCACCACATAATCAATCGATGGTTCAAACGAAGCCTTCGTGACTTGGGTGATATCGTTCGTAATCTCATCCAAGGTATATCCAATGGCCAGCTTCGCCGCGATCTTGGCGATGGGAAACCCCGTGGCTTTCGATGCCAGTGCCGAACTTCGCGACACACGTGGATTCATTTCAATCACGATCATGTCCCCGTTTTTCGGGTTCACGGCGAACTGAATATTTGACCCACCTGTATCCACACCGATTTCTTGAATGATCCGAATCGCGGCATCCCGCATGTACTGATATTCTTTGTCCGTCAACGTGAGCGCCGGCGCGACCGTGATGCTGTCGCCCGTGTGCACACCCATCGCATCAAAATTTTCAATCGGACACACGATAACCACGTTATCCTTGAGATCGCGCATCACCTCCAGCTCGAATTCCTTCCAGCCGATCAACGAACGTTCGATGAGGACTTCGCCGACAGGACTCGTCATCAGTGCCCAATCAACAAAACGTTCAAACTCTTCCCGGTTATAGGCAATGTTTCCACCGGTGCCACCAAGTGTAAAGGAGGGCCGAACAATGGCGGGAAATCCTACAACCTCCATAAAATTCATCGCTTCTTCGCGATTCCGAATGAGCTGGCTTTGGGGAGTGGCTAAACCGATACGATGCATGGCCTGCTTGAAGGCCTCGCGATCTTCAGCCTTCTGAATCGCCTCGAATGATGCCCCGATCAATTTGACGTTATGCTTTTCCAAAATTCCTTGTTGATGGAGCGCCACAGTCATATTCAATGCCGTTTGCCCACCCATGGTGGGAAGCAAGGCGTCCGGATGATCACGTTCGAGAATGCGTTCAACCACTTCAACTGTAATCGGCTCGATATAGGTGCGATCCGCCAATTCCGGATCGGTCATAATTGTGGCAGGATTGCTATTTAACAAAACCACCTCGTAGCCATCTTCTTTTAAGGCACGGCAGGCTTGTGTGCCGGAATAGTCGAATTCGCAGGCTTGGCCAATCACGATAGGGCCAGACCCTATCAACAGAATACGATGTAAATCTGAACGCTTAGGCATCGTGGGGCTCGTCGAAGACAGCTAGGACGCGGACAATGTCGATGGTGGACTATTGCGATCCTCGGGGTCATCATCAGGGGGGTGATAGAACTCCAACGCCGCAGGAATCCATTCTTCAATTTGTTTGATTCGAGAGATATCCGAAGGATGGGTTGACAAAAACTCAGGAATCGCCGCATTGGATCGGAAACAAAATCGCCCGATCATTTGTTTGGGACAGCCACTCATCCGTTCCCAGAACCCCACGGCTTCACGCGGATCATATCCCGCCTTCGCCATCAACTTCAGGCCAATGAAATCAGCCTCGGATTCCTGCCGTCGGTTGTGCGGCAATGAAAATCCTACGCCATAGGCACTCATCGCCCCGATGGCCAGTGACGGGTCCACCCCTCCGGTTGCGGCACCAGCAAGGGCCCCAATCTGCGCAATTTGTTCAAGAATGCCCCGGCTCATCCGTTCAGCCCCATGACGTTGAAGGGCATGGGCCACTTCATGCGCCATAACAGTAGCCAGACCAGCTTCAGTTTTGGTGTGTTTCAAGATGCCGGTGAAGATCGCCACTTTCCCCCCTGGTAGCGCAAACGCATTTGGGACATCATCATCCTGAATCACCGCAAATTCCCAATTGTATTCCGGCTTGTTCGCGACATCCGCAATTCTGCGCCCAACCCGGTTGACCATGGCATTGATCTCGGGATTGGCACTTAAACGTGCTTGCTTTAACACATCCCGAAAGGCACTCACCCCTAAGGAAATCTCTTTTTCTTCTGATATAAAAATGATTTGATCTCGGGCCGTCCCAGGCGCTTTAATGCAACTCAGCGTGCTGAGAATCAGAAACGTGGAACTAAGCAGAACCATACATCGGGTCATTGACGAGGAATTACTCTGTCGGTTGAGCGCATTACGGCGCTTACGAAAAATGGATGGAAGACTCAATTTCATGTAAGACTCATTACGGAAGCCAGAGGTACAGGAATGCCGGGGTCGCCCCTCCTAAAAATGTGGCAAGGGAAATCGGATCGAGGCTAGGAAACATGATTCCAGGAGAACCGCCACCCATTTGTGCATAGATATTCGGATGATACCCGCCCTGTCGATGATAGCGAACCACTTTGGCATCGGAGATCTTCGCGGCACGCTTGGCCACATCAATCGCATCATCTAAGTAGCCAACCACGTCAATCAGCTTGTGCTCTTTTGCTTGCTGAGCTGAGTAGATTCGCCCATCGGCCAATTGTTGAATCGTTTTTGGACTTAACTTTGGACGGCCTTTTTCAATGACATTGAGAAATTGTCGATAAAACGAATCGATGACGCTTTGAAAGATCGCTCGATCCTTTGCAGTCATGGCACGGAATGGGGAGCCCATGTCCTTATGTAATCCTGATTTTACGGCAACCGCTTCGACGCCAACCTTTTCCAACAGGCCCGATGCATTCATCGTCAACATAATCACGCCAAGACTTCCAGTGACGGCAGAAGGATGGGCGACAACGGTGTCACTAGCCATGGCCACGTAGTACCCTCCGGATGTTCCCAGATCCATGATGGAGGCGACAATAGGAATATTGTGTTTGTCCTTAAAGGCCTGAATTTCATGGTGAAGGGTATCGGAGGCTGCCACGGTGCCACCTGGCGTATTGATACGCAAGACGATCGCTTTTACGTTGGAATCATCAGCAGCCTTATCAAGTTCTTCCTTGATTCGTGCGGGCAAACTGGGGCGATCGATGAATTGGTCTATAAAACCACTCGGACGAGAAGAGGTGAGCACGCCCGAGATATCCATCAGCAATACCTTGTCGCCGCCCTTTCCTGACACGACAGTCTCTTCAAGTGGACCTATTTTGGGGAACAACCCTTGGGAGACACAGCCTGTTAATGTCAAAAGGGCGAGTAAGGGAATGTTGAAAAAAGCCGCCAGCGGCGTTCTCGCCCTTTTGCCGTGCTCACGTACACAGTGTACGCTCCGCGCGCCAAAAGGTCTGCGGCCTTGCCCGTGGAAAAGGGGGTCTTGGCGCCATTGGGTTTGGGCGGGTGAAATAACGAACTTTTTTGAACATTCCCTCCAACTAATGATGCCTGCCTTACCATGGGCGTTTATTGGCCAATTGAATGAAATATTCCACAGGGCGAGTAGGACGAATCCGGATCTAACCATGGTGTTGCTCCATCATTTCGGTAAACTGATGAAAAAGATAGGCGGAGTCATGCGGACCGGGGGCTGCTTCGGGATGGTACTGAATAGACAACACCGGTGCTTGAGTGCCTCGCATCCCTTCCAAGCAGTCGTCATTCAAACTGACATGCGTCGGTTGAAACGGTCCCCATTCGGTCTCAAAGACTGATGGGCTGCCATTCCCTTGATCGGGCATGCGAACGGCGAAATTGTGATTCTGCGAGGTTATCTCGACTTTACGAGAACGCAAGTCTATAACCGGATGATTCCCACCATGATGCCCGAATTTGAGTTTGTACGTGGGCAATCCTAGTGTCAGCCCGAGAATTTGATGTCCAAGACAAATGCCCAACATCGGTCGCCATCCCAATAATTGCCGAATTTCTGGCAGCACATAACCCAAACCCTGAGGATCCCCTGGACCATTGGACAGCACAATCCCGTCCGGATTCATCCCCCGTACCACCTCCGCCGATGTGGAGGCTGGCACAATGGACACGTCGCATCCGACATCCACCAAGGAACGTAAAATATTGTGCTTCACGCCAAAGTCAAACACGACCACTCGATAGGGTTTTGGGATCTTTAAAGACGAGCGAGACGAATTGGCTGTCGATTCCCCTGCCCAAGGAACGCTGGCCATATTCCACTCGTGCGAGGAGGAACAGGTCACGTCTTTTGCCAAATCTCTTCCCTCCGTCGAAGGAATTGATTTGGCTTTTTCAACGAGTCTAGCCTGATCAAGATCGACATGTGAAATGACCCCGGCCTGCGATCCTTGATCACGCAAATGCCGAGTGAGGTATCGAGTATCGATACCTTCAATGCCGACAATCTGATGTTGCACTAAATAATCATGGAGTGATTGATGTGAACGCCAATTGCTTGGTCGACGTGTGGACTCATTCACAATGAATCCCTCTAGCCAAGGGCGTCGTGATTCATCATCCGCCGGGGCAATTCCATAATTCCCGATATGGCAACACGTCATCATGACCATTTGGCCTTTGTAGGACGGATCAGTCAGGATTTCTTGATACCCGGTCATAGACGTGTTGAACACGACCTCCCCGGACGTTTCTCCGGTATGACCAAGGGAACGGCCTTCGAACACCGTACCATCAGCCAATGCTAGAATTGCTTTTTTCACGGGCTACGACTCTACCTCCCCCACCCCTCCTTACAAAGGAGGGGAAATTTTAAAAACCTACTACTCATTCGAAACCAAAAGCGCCACGGGTGCTTACCCACTGACGGAATTTGACGACGAGTAGGCTCACCGCTAATCCGGCATTGATCAAGTGAAGCGCTCGAACAATCATATGGGTACGAAAAAATGCATCATAGGCAACTTTTTTCATGTCTTGGGATTCGGCCGCGAACGCAGCTTCTTGTAACCCCACAGCCTTCGGTCCCAAGACAAGGACAATCGATATGGTGACGATCACAAGTGAAATCAAGAGTCCCAATTCTGTTCGCTTCACCGGAAGAGCATGGTCTGGATTATGTTTTGCTTTCCAGAAGCGGAATCCGGCCGTACTAATGAGCAGGATCACGATTCCACTCGTAAGCATATTATAACCGTCGAAGATTCGTCGAAGAAACCGACCGCCCGTCTCCATGCCCAATGTATTAAACACAGCGGGAATCACCCCGACGAGAATGATAGTAATCCCGCCAATCCACATCGTTAAGCCAATTAGCTCCAACAAGGCACAGGATAATTGACCACCGGATGTTACTCGACCCATTCAAGCAATCCTCAATGCTTCCCAAGCCGAAAGAGTCCCCATGCCTGATGAAATTGGTTTAAGGGCTTCGCTGCTTGGGCAATGCCTTCTATCTCTTATGGGTCATTCCCGAAATCCTTTATCGGGAATCCATCTGTCTTTTTTCGGATGGATTCCGGCTTACAACCTGCCGGAATGACGGTTCGGTACTTGGTATCGCGCCTGTACGCCTCACGGATAACTGGTCACGGTTTACCGATCACACTCTCACTAAGATTCGTACACGACT
>JAYWMS010000279.1:0-15457 GCA_035873215.1 Nitrospirota bacterium
ATCTGAATGGCTGGAACAAAGATGCCTTTTTCATAGAGTGCTTGCGACATCTTCAGTGCTGCTTCCGGTGTCTTCAAGATTATGGGGAGAATCGGACTTTGAGTGTCCGTGAGTTGAAATCCCATTCCTTTCAGTTCTGCAAAAAGATACCCTCGATTGTTCCATAGCCGCTGCCTGCGTTCCGGTTCTTTTTCGATAATTTCTATTGCAGCTGAAGCCGCTGTCGCTATCGCTGGTGGTGAGGCGGTCGCAAAAATAAATGGTTTAGAAGTATTGATGAGATAGTCTTTTAATGTAGCTGGACCAGCCACGAATCCTCCGCTTGTCCCAATGGCTTTACTCAGCGTTCCCATTTGAATGACGTCTGTCGGATCTATGCCAAAGTGCTCAATGGTTCCCCGCCCGTTCTTTCCCATAACTCCTGTCCCATGAGCATCATCCACGAGGAGTGTCGCGTCATAGGTTTTGCACAGCGTGATCAAGTCTGGAAGGGGTGCCAGGTCTCCGTCCATGCTAAAGATGCCTTCGGTCACAACAAGCGTGGGACTCGTTGCCTTCCGCGTCTTCAACAGGGTTTCTAAATGTTCCATATGATTGTGCTGAAACACACGAAATTTAGCTCGCGAAAGTCGGCAGCCCTCGATCAAGCTGGCGTGACAATAACGGTCGGCAAAGATGAGACCCTTCTGGTCGATGAGAGAGGGAATAAGCCCAAGGTTTGTTGCGTACCCCGATCCGAATGTTAACCCGGTTTCGACCTGTTTGAATTGAGCGAGATCTCGTTCCAGTTGGTCGTGTGGCTGCATTGTTCCGGAAATGAGGCGCGCGGCCCCTGCCCCGACCCCCCATCGTTCGATGGCTGCGATGGCAGCTCGTTTTACGGCAGGATGGTTGGTCAAGCCGAGGTAATTATTGGAGGCCATGGAGATTAGTTTTCGACCTTCAATGGTGATCGTTGTTTCTGCCGGGGAGTCCACAACTCGCAGCTGACGCCGCAGGTGGAGGCTCTCTAAGGTTTTTATCTCTTGGTCAAAATCTCGTAACATGGGTGACGAATTAAACTGTTAGGAGTGGATCAACCCACTCCTTTTTTGATGTAGGGCAGATTCCCTGATACACTTTTGAAGGGTGTGGGATAAGGTTGCCTAGCAACGGTTCCTTCGAGTGGGGTTTTCTCTACGTCATATGCATATTGACTTTATGGACAATGCCTCTTTATCATTGTTCATTTCAGGGTACAACCCCTTGGAAAATTTGAAGTTCTTTCGTCCATCATCTGACGAAATTCGGATGGTCTAATTACATAATCGAACCGTTGAATAATTCTATTGTTCACTCGGTTCACGCCAAGCCGTGCCACCGCGTGGCAAGGTTGAACAAGAAGGGAGTGTTCAAAAAGGTTCGTCCAGCAAGGCCGCAGCCGCTTTGGCACGCGGAGCGTACAAGTTAGTACGTGAGCATGCCAAAGGGGCCAGAATGACGCTGGCGGACTTTTTCAACACTCCCATAACCGAACCGACAACGGTTCTACCCGGAGAGGATTGTTATGAGGCAGCTTACAGGAGCGGAAATATTTCTGGAAGCCTTAAAACGCGAAGGAGTCAAGACCATTTTTGCCCTTCCCGGAGGAGTCGTCCTGAAAATTTTCGACGTCCTGCATCAACAGAAAGATATTGAAGTCATTTTGACCAGGCATGAACAGGGGGCTGGTCATATGGCTGAAGGGTATGCCAAAGCCATGGGCAAACCGGGCGTGTGTTTGATTACGTCCGGTCCGGGAATGACGAATGTCATCACAGCCTTGGCGGATGCCTATATGGATTCGGTGCCGATGGTGTGTTTTTCCGGACAAGTCACGACTGCGCTCATCGGGAATGATGCCTTTCAAGAAGCGGATAATATCGGTCTCAGCCGACCGTGCACCAAATATAACTTTCTCGTCAAAGATGTGAATGATTTGGCCCAGACCATTAAAGAAGCGTTTTATATTGCCTCGACGGGACGGCCCGGTCCTGTGCTGGTCGATATTCCCAAAGATATCTCCATGAATAAAACCGAATTCAAGTACCCGGATTCCGTCTCTATTCGAGGCTATAACCCAACGTACGAGGGCAGTAAGTGGAAAATTAAACAAGCGGCTGAGGCCATCACAAAATCCCGACGGCCGATTTTGTATATCGGTGGCGGTGTCCAGTACTCAAATGCTTCCCAAGAAGTGCGTGACTTGGCGGAAATGACGCAAATTCCCGTGGATTCGACATTGATGGCCCTGGGTGCGTTCCCGGGCGAGCATCCGTTGTCCTTGGGAATGTTGGGGATGCATGGGAGCTACGTGGCCAACATGGCCATTCATTATTCGGACTTGGTCATTGCGGTCGGTGCGCGGTTTGACGATCGAGTGACCGGTAAAGTTTCGGAATTTTGTCCCAAAGCCAAAATCATTCATATTGATATCGATCCGACATCGATCCGGAAGAATATTCATGTGGACATTCCCATCGTGGGAGATTGCAAGCACGTGCTGCAGGAATTGATCAACGTCTTGCGCGCGACGGTGAATGGGGACCAACAGGAGTTACGGAAGCCCTGGTGGGATCAGCTGAATGCGTGGAAACAAGAGCATCCTCTGACATATCAGCAAGATCCCGATCAACTCATTAAGCCGCAATACCTGATCGATCGGTTGTATCAACTCACAAAAGATCGGGATCCCATTGTCGCGACCGATGTCGGTCAACATCAAATGTGGGCGGCTCAGTTTTACAAGTTGGCCAACCCTCGTACTTGGTTGACGTCTGGCGGGCTTGGCACTATGGGATTTGGTTTTCCTGCGGCGCTTGGGGCTCAAGCCGCCTATCGAAACCGATTGGTGCTTTGTATTGCCGGAGATGGAAGCGTCCAGATGAATACACAGGAACTGGCCACCGCGGTGATATCCAAACTTCCGGTCAAGGTGTTTGTGATCAACAATCGATTTCATGGCATGGTCCGCCAATGGCAAGATTTGTTCTATGAAGGTCGTTATGCCTCTAGCGATCTTGGGGACACGCCCGACTTCGTCAAACTGGCAGAAGCCTATGGGGCGACGGGGTTACGCATCAAGACCGCAGGTGATGTAGATGCCGGCATTCGAGAAGCGTTGGCCATTGACCAACCTGTCTTTGTGGATGTGCCGGTCAATCAATTTGAAAATTGCTACCCGATGATTCCGGCAGGCGGATGTAATCACGAAATGATTTTGGAGGACCCGCCGGAATTGCAAAAGCGCATGGCTTCGGGAAGTTCGGGAGCGGAAGAGAGTAAGGACACCATTCTCACCGCTTGATGGTAGGCAGGTTGTATGGAACACATTATCTCGGTCACGCTTGAAAATAAGTCCGGATCGTTATCCCGTGTTGCGGGTTTGTTTAGTGGCCGAGGATTCAATATCGAAAGCCTTTCAGTGGCGCCGACGCTTGATCCAACGGTCTCCATGATGACCATCGTCACGTCGGGGGACGATCGGATCATTGAGCAAATCTTGAAGCAACTCAATAAGGTGATTGATGTCATCAAGGTAGTCGACCTCTATGATAGCGATTTTGTTGAGCGAGAAACGGCAATGATCAAAGTGCATACGAGACCCGAAGATCGGGCCGAAGCGCTTCGTATTTCCGATATCTTTCGGGCAAACATTATCGACTCGTCACCGACTTCTTATACGATTGAGGTCACGGGAGATGTTAGGAAGGTGCAGGCAATTATTCAATTGTTGCAGCCGCTCGGCATTAAAGAAATTGTTAGAACGGGTCGGATTGCGATTGCCCGTGATCCCATTCGGTCGGCGGCTAGTCAGCCTCGCCCACTCGCCAAAGCTAATTAAGCAGAATGTTGAAAAATGCTGTCCTGAGACTTGCCGAAGGGTCTGCCATCGGTGTCCTTCAACTGAAGTGATGAGTCCCGAGTGAATGGTCATGAGTGAAAAGTGTCCCTTCCCCTTTCGGTCCGTTACTCATAACCCATTGGTTTTTACCATGACACCCTTGCGGGACCTGGCTTCTCCAAAGTGAGCCTTTGGCTCCGTACAACCAAGTGGAACTGTTTGAACATTTTGTGAGAAACTCATTGATTCACCAACAACCCCCATTGTGTTGGTCGTCTTTATCTCTTTAAGGAGTTCGTTATGAAAATCTCTTACGACAAAGATGCGGATCTGAAGAAAATTCTTCAAAAACAAGTGGCCATCATTGGTTTTGGCAGTCAAGGGCATGCACATGCGCTGAACATCAGAGATAGTGGAGGCAACGTCGTGGTTGGTCTTCGAGAAGGGTCCTCCTGGAATAAAGCGGAAGCGAGTGGGTTGAAGGTCATGCCCGTGGCTGATGCGGTGAAGAGATCCGATGTTGTGATGATCTTGGCCCCTGATGAAGCCCAGGCCGCAATCTATCGCAATGAGATTGCTGACAACCTGAAGGATGGCGCGTATTTGGCGTTTGGGCATGGGTTTAATATTCATTTCGGGCAAATTCAACCAAGCCCTAAAACAAACATCTTTATGGTGGCTCCCAAAGGACCCGGACACCTGGTTCGTTCCGAATACACCAAGGGCAGCGGTGTTCCATGTCTGTTGGCCGTACATCAAGATCCCAGTGGTGATACCACGCAAGTGGGCTTAGCCTATGCATCTGCCATTGGCGGTGGACGTGCCGGTGTCATTCAAACCAATTTTCGGGAGGAAA
Organism: Nitrospirota bacterium; assembly: GCA_035873215.1. Classification (GTDB taxonomy): domain Bacteria; phylum Nitrospirota; class Nitrospiria; order Nitrospirales; family UBA8639; genus JAYWMS01. Next base: position 4,719 of record JAYWMS010000279.1, read on the forward strand.
CTGAAACGGACTTATTTGGCGAGCAAGCCGTTCTGTGCGGAGGCCTCACCGCCCTTATTCAAGCAGGGTATGAAACGTTGGTTGAAGCCGGATATTCGCCGGAAATGGCGTATTTTGAATGCTTGCATGAGGTTAAACTTATTGTAGACTTAATTCATCAGGGCGGGATCGCGAATATGCGGTATTCCATCAGCACGACTGCCAAGTATGGCGATGTCACTCGTGGTCCCCGCATTGTTACCAGTGAAACGAAGCGGACCATGAAACGCATTCTGAATGAAATCCAAAGCGGCCGATTTGCGCGGGAATGGGTATTGGAGAATCAAGCGAATCGTCCAGTGTATAATGCGCTCTTAAAGAAGGGTGAAGAGCATCCCATTGAAGAAATTGGAAAACAGTTAAGAGGGATGATGCCCTGGCTGCAGAAAGATAAGCTTGTTGATCAGAGTAAGAATTAACAGGGTGTTGAAAAACCCTGTCCTGAGCCCTTCGGCCATGCTCAGAATAAACTCAGTCGAAGGGGCAACTAGCAGCGTTTTTCTGGCTGTGAGGCATGAGAAGTGATGCAAAAGAAATTTCTTATAACATGTCCCGTTTTCACTCATAGTCCTTCAGAAATGACCTATGACCAACTAGGCCTGAATGGCTGATCGAGCTGTAGGGTTGCCCATCGCGCGAGAAGGTATCCCCTTTGTGATGGGAGCCGCTTTGCCAGCGGTGTTTGCCGGCTTAATGGGGTGGAAGGGTGCGGCGGTCACATTCGGGGCGTTAACGTGTTTCACAGGATGGTTTTTCAGAAATCCCTCACGTCACATTCCTCGAGGGGATGATCTGATCCTGGCTTCCGGGGACGGAAAAGTCATTGCTATCCAAGAAGAATATGAGCCAAGGTTTATAAAAGACCAATGTATCCGGATTAGTATTTTTCTCAATATTTTTGACGTGCACATTAATCGAATGCCGTGTGCGGGGACCGTGGTGGATATGGCCTATCAACCTGGCCAGTTCATCAATGCGAGTGAGCCTGAGGCGACCATTCGGAATGAACAAAATGCTGTGATGATTGAAACACCGACACAGCAACGGGTGCTTTGTGTACAGGTTGCGGGACTTCTTGCACGCCGCATCGTGTGTTGGGTCCAACCTGGTGAAACGGCTGTTCCCGGTGAGCGATTTGGCCTGATTCGGTTTGGGTCACGAATGGATACATATTTCCCTGTGAATAGCCGAATACGTGTAAAGGTAGGGGATTGCGTTAAAGGGGGAGAATCTATTCTTGCGGAGTTCGTATGAAGGGTCGGCTGTTTAAAAATAAAGAAGGCAAGCGGCGTCGAGGGGTGCATCTCATCCCAAATATCCTGACAACAGGGAATCTTTTTAGCGGATTAGCCTCCGTCGTGTTCGTCTTTCATGGTCGTTTCGAGGCGGCCGCTATTGCGATTTTGATTGCGATGATTTTTGATGTCTTAGATGGAACTTCTGCCAGGTTAACGGATAGCACGAGTGAGTTCGGGGTTGAGTATGATTCGTTATCCGATCTGATTTCCTTCGGGCTGGCACCAGGGTTTTTGATTTATGCGTGGGCCTTAAAGTCCCCCGGGATGTTAGGCGCCGCGGTCATGTTTGCGTATGTGGCCTGTGGGGCCTTGCGGTTGGCTCGATTCAATGTCATGGGAAGCAGTGGAGATAGTCGGTTTTTTACGGGGTTGCCCATTCCTGCCTCGGCCGGATTTATCGCAACCTTTTATATATTTGATAAACATATCGGTCAATTGTCCGAAGATATTCTGCCCTACGTCGTGATCGCTGTGAGTCTGTTAATGTCGTTTCTCATGGTGAGCACGGTGAAGTATCGGAGCGTGAAACAGCTCAAGATTCAGGGACATCTGCATTTCATGTATTTAGTGTGGGCAGTTTTGATCCTGGTTTCCGTGATGGCTTATCCTCAACTCATGTTATTTATGATTTGTCTGGGGTATGCCGTTTCGGGCCTGGTGGAAAAAGGCTGGTATGCGATGAAATCTCCAGCAAGTCGAGAAACCGGAATGGGTAACCAATCGCCATTTTCCGATTCAAAGGAATGATGAAATGAGAAGGAATGATGGAATGATAAATTGGAAAGAAAAAGGTCAGACTCTCCCCTCGTTATGTGATGAGGTCCTGACCTTGTTAGGCCTTCTTGAACTAATATGATACTGTAAAAATCCCGGGACGGGTGGTAGCCTTCACCTCATCGGGGGTGAAGGCTTTTTTATTTCAGATTGAATTGAAAATGGCCGCCAGCATCGTTCTCGGCCTTTTCGCTGCCTGCAGCCTTGCTGGACGGACCATTTTGAATTCAATCTTTATTCGAAGGAAATCCGAAAACCATGATCCGTAATGCGTGAACCGTAATGAGTAAACCGTTATCCCCGATTCATAAAGGGGGGACCATCAAGGGTGATAGGGGCAGGGTAATGAACAAGAAGCATTTCTCAACTCATGACTCATCATATATTTCGTTTCACGAATTATTGATCACAGATAACGCATCACGGTTTTTATTGACAATGAGGAGGACAGTGCAATGGGTAGAATGATCCGGATCTTCGATACCACGTTGCGTGATGGTGAACAGTCACCGGGCGCCAGCATGAATGTGGAAGAGAAGGTGTTGGTCGCCAAGCAGCTTGCACGCTTGCAGGTGGATATCATCGAAGCCGGGTTTGCGTTCAGCTCTCCCGGGGACTTCGAGGCGATCCAGCGCATCGGGCAGGAGGTCGAAGGTCCGACAGTGTGTAGTTTGGCACGGGCCAAACCTGGAGATATCGATCGAGCATGGGAAGCCCTCAAGGGAGCGCCCCATCCGCGCATTCACACCTTTTTGTCGGCCTCAGACATTCACTTGAAACATCAATTTCGGATGACCCGTGAAGAAGCCCTCAAACTTGCAGTGGAAATGGTCAAGCATGCGAGGCAATACGTCGAAGATGTGGAGTTTTCCCCCATGGATGCAACACGAGCGGATCTGAATTATTTGTGTGAGGTCGTGGAGGCTGTGATCGATGCAGGAGCTGGAACCGTGAATATCCCAGACACGGTGGGGTATACGACCCCACAAGAATTTGGCGAGATCATTCGAACCTTACGGACCAAGGTTCGCGAATGTGATCGTGCGGTGATCTCGGTGCATTGTCATAACGATTTGGGTCTTGCGGTGGGCAATTCCATGGCCGCCATTCATGCGGGGGCTGGTCAAGTCGAATGCACGGTGAATGGGATTGGCGAGCGAGCGGGCAATGCGTCTCTGGAAGAAATCGTGATGGGTTTACGCACACGCAAGGATTTCTATGATGCCGACACACGCATTCAAACAGAGGAAATCTCGAAATCCAGTCGCTTAATCAGCAAAATCACGGGCATGCTGGTCCAACCGAATAAAGCAATTGTCGGGGCGAATGCGTTTGCTCATACGTCAGGGATTCACCAGGACGGACTGCTGAAAGAAAAGAGCACCTATGAAATCATGCAACCGGAATCGATTGGTCTCACACAAAGCCGGTTAGTCATGGGCAAGCTGTCTGGTCGTCACGCGTTCAGAGAAGAATTATCTAAATTGGGCTACACTTTATCGGATGAAGAGATCAACGAAGCCTTTACTCGATTCAAACGATTAGCGGACCAAAAGAAAGAATTATTTGAAGAGGATTTGGAAGCCATCATTTCCGAAACGGCCACCAAGGTGCCCGAACGATTTTCCTTAAAAGGGCTGAGCACGCAAAGTGGCATACAGCAAATTCCCACTGCGACAGTCGAGTTGGAAGTGGATGGACAAATATTGAAGGAAACGGGAACTGGGGATGGACCTGTCGATGCCGCGTATCGTACGATTGCCCATATCACCAAGACGAAAAGCCGGTTACTCGCCTATGTGGTGAAAGCCATCACTGGAGGGACGGATGCACAAGGCGAGGTATCCGTTCGTTTGGAAGAGGATGGAGAAACCGTTACTGGCAATGGGGCCGATACGGATATTATTATTGCCTCCGCGCACGCGTACCTGAATGCACTGAACAAATTGGCTTCCCAATTAGAGCGTCGGGCACAAGTAGGGAAAAAGATTGAACTCTGTTAATGACTCCCTTCCCTTGTAAGAAGGGCCTGTTGAATATTTCTCACACAAAGCCCATAAGCGCCCTAGGCGAAATCGATATCAGCAGCTGATGGGAATGGTCAAAAACGTCCGCTTTGTCACCCGCCTAAACCCAAGGGCGCCAAGACCCCCTTTTCCACGGGCAAGGCCGCAGCCAGTTTGGTGCGCGGAGCGTACTCACAGTACGTGAGCGCGAACGCCGCGAAGAGCGGCAAGTCTGTGAGCCCGAAGGTCAGGCAAACTGGCGCGAACGCCGCTGGCGGCTTTTTTCAACATTACCAGAAAGGCGTGGGTCCGAAGAGAGCATGCGGAGGAAGTAGAGACGAGGCGGTTGACGATAGATAGGCCAGATCAACTATATTGTTCAGCAGTGAAGGTCTAAACCCTACCTGATTCCTCCCGGTAGGAAGAGGGAAGAATTACACGTAGCCTTCCTCAAGGTGCCTTCAGGGAAAAGTGCCCCTAAAAAAGATCAACTCAGGAAGGGTCATAAGCGATCATGAAGAAACGAATTGCAGTACTGACGGGAGATGGAATTGGGCATGAAATTGTTCCCCAAGCCGTAACGGTGCTCGAAACAGTTGGAAAGCGCTTTGGGCATACCTTTGAGTTTGCCTATGGTGACGTGGGTGGCCATGCCACGGATAAGACGGGTGTCCCGCTGCCACCGGAAACGCTGGCGTTGGCTCAATCAAGTGATGCGGTGCTACTTGGTGCCGTCGGGGGGCCGAAATGGGAAGGGTTATCATACGAGAAACGACCAGAGCGAGCACTCTTGGGCTTACGCGAACAATTGGGTCTGTTTGCCAATTTGCGACCGGTCAAATTGTATTCGGAATTAGCGGAGGCCTCTACTCTCAAACGAGAAGTGATCGAGGGCATTGATGTTTTGGTTGTGCGGGAACTAACCGGCGGGATTTATTTCGGAAAACCAAAAGGAATCGAAGAAACCCCAACCGGTCATCGAGGTATCAATACAGAAGTCTACACCACGGAAGAAATTACGCGTATTGCCAAAGTGGCATTTGAGGCGGCACGCAAGCGACGAAAGTTAGTGACGTCGGTGGATAAGGCCAATGTTTTGGAATCGTCTGAATTATGGCGTCGTGTCGTCATTCAGGTACACAAGGATTATTCGGATGTCGAATTGCGACATATTTACGTTGACAACTGTGCGATGCAGCTTGTTCGCAACCCGAAACAATTTGATGTGCTGGTCACCACGAATTTGTTTGGGGATATTTTGAGTGATGAGGCAGCGATGCTCACCGGATCGATCGGCATGTTACCGTCGGCGAGTGTCGGAGCACAGGTGGGAATGTATGAGCCGATCCACGGGAGCGCCCCAGACATTGCAGGCAAAGATCTAGCCAATCCTATCGGGATGATTGCTTCGGGGGCGATGATGTTGGCCTATTCATTCGATCTCATCAAAGAAGCCGACACGATTGAGCAGGCCATTCAATGGGTCTTGGCACAGGGGTATCGAACCAAAGATATTGAGGGGCCCGGCACAAAACTCGTAGGCACCAAAGAAATGGGTGCGTTAATCGTCAACCAAGTGAAGGGCGCCTAAGATGAGATCGTCCATTCAATCAGGTTGTATCGGGACCGTGGCGGGGACTGGCGAGCCAGGCAGTGCGGGAGATGGGGAAATCGCGACGTCCGCTTTGTTAAATGAGCCAAAAAATATTGCTCTCGACACGGTGGGCAATCTGTATATCGCAGATTCGGAGAATCACCTGATCCGAAAAGTGGATGGGAAGACCGGGGTGATCACAACGATTGCAGGGATCCTGACTACTACGCACGAGGCGACGGGGTCTCCTAGCATGCAGTCAAGTGGGTTCGAGGAAGATGAAGATCCCTTAGCAGATCATGTGGCGAAACCGGAAGATGCATACACGCAGGAATCAGACTTGAGTGGGATGGTTCGCTATATAGGCGGTACCAAAACGACGGACCAACGATTTTCAGGAGATGGAGGTCCTGCCACTGCCGCAGCTCTGAATTTCCCTTCGGCCGTGGCTGTCGAAGAGGATGGCACAGTCTTTATTGCCGACACCTGGAATCATCGCATTCGACAGGTCGATTCCAAAACAGGAGTCATCACCACGATTGCAGGGACGGGACAAGCCAGGTTTGTGGGGGAGGATTCTCCCGCGGTATCTGCCGCATTAAATGAACCAGTCGCTTTGGCATTGGATGGGAAGGGACATCTGTATATAGCGGATCAAAGCAATAATCGGATTCGGATGATTGAGCTTACTACTGGTATCATTACCACCGTTGCTGGCACTGGGGATTCAGCCTATTCCGGGGATGGTGCCCCTGCAAAAGAGTCGGCGATCGCTGGCCCGAGTGGTGTGGCTGTGGATAAGGACGGCAACTTATATATTGCCGATACGTTTAGCAGCCGTATTCGCAAGGTCGATGCTCAAACGGGCGTGATGGAAACACTGGTCGGCGGAGCGGGGGAGTTTCGGTATGCACCAGGTGACAATGAATCTTCTCCCAATCTGTCGAGACCCTATGCGATTGCCATTCATCCAGAGGGGCGGTTGCTCATCACGGATACTGACAATCATTTGATTCGTATGTGGGATCTCCAGCAAAACGCGATGTCCTTGCTAGCTGGAAATGGTAAGGCCGAATATACAGGTGAGGGAGGGAAGTCTGAGAGTTGTAGTTTAAACTATCCCTTTGGCGTGGCTGTGACGGCCAAGGGTGATGTGTACATTGCGGATACCTTTAGCCATAGAATTCGCATCATTCCAGCATCGTCACCTTCATAATACGGAACGATTCAGCATGAAAAAGAAAGCGGCCTATACGGTGGCGGTCGTGGGTGCGACTGGCGCGGTTGGCAGGGAAATGCTCAGCATTTTGAAGGAGCGAAAATTCCCGGTAGAACGGGTCGTTCCACTTGCCTCGTCCAAATCTGCAGGTAGCGGGACATCCTTTGGGGACGAGAACCTCACTGTCCAACTGCTCACCAAGGAGTCTTTTGCTGACATAGATATTGCGTTGTTCTCCGCCGGAAGTGAGGTGAGCAAAGAATTTGCGCCAGTCGCAGCCAAGGCTGGAGCTGTGGTGATCGACAATAGTTCAGCCTGGCGAATGGACAAAGAAGTTCCGTTGGTTGTACCGGAGGTGAACCCTCACGATATCCCGAAGCATCGGGGTATTATCGCGAATCCCAATTGTTCCACCATTCAAATGGTCGTGGCTTTACAGCCGTTGCACGCAAGGGCACGCATCACCCGTATCGTAGTCTCTACGTATCAATCGGTGTCCGGAACCGGCAAAAATGCTATGGAGGAATTGGCCGAACAATGTCGTGCACTTCTGTCCTTCGGTGAAGTCAAAACGGAAGTCTATCCTAATCAGATTGCCTTTAATTGTCTGCCGCATATCGATGAATTTCTGCCGTCTGGCTACACCAAAGAAGAAATGAAGATGGTGAATGAGACCCGCAAGATCATGGGTGATGAATCGATTCGCGTGTCACCGACCACAGTCCGCGTGCCAGTGTTTGTTTGCCATGCCGAATCCGTCAATATCGAAACGGAACACAAACTCACGGTGGCGGAAGCACGCTCAATTCTCTCCAAGGCTCCGGGCATCCAAGTGCATGATGATCCGTTACAAGGCGTGTATCCCCTTCAACTTGATGTAGCGGGAACCGATGCCGTGTATGTGGGAAGAATTCGGGAAGATGACTCAATAGCCAATGGGCTCAATCTCTGGATTGTTGCGGATAATCTTCGTAAGGGTGCGGCATTAAATGCCATTCAGATAGCTGAAGAATTAATCCGGTGATGTATGCCAGATTTTGGTGGGCTCGGAAAGTTGATTATCTTGATGGGCCTAGGGCTGATCGCCATAGGTGTGGTCATTTCACTCATTGGGAAGTGGCCGAGTGAAGGGAGCGGGCTGGGGTGGTTGGGTCGATTGCCGGGTGATATCTTTATCAAGCGTGACAACTTCACATTGTATTTTCCGCTGAGTACAAGCATCATACTCAGCATCATCGGCAGTCTGGTCCTGTATTTCTTCATGAAACGGTAACCATTGATGCGAATATGTAGTCACCTCCGTTGTCTTGGAATCCTGCTGGGGTTGAGTCTTCTTCCCAGCATCAACGCCGTGTACGGTTCGGAAATCATCAGAGTCGCTCTTGAGCAGCAGGCGACTCGTGTGGACATCGTCTCGACCGGCCTGTTCCAAATCCAACTTTCATCCCGCAAGTCAGTCACCCAGCGCGGCCCGTTTACGATTCGTCCGGACGGCGACCTGCTAGAGATCGCAGGACATCAGGTGCGAGTGAAAGACGTGCACATTCGTGGGAAATCCCCTACGATGAAGGTTTCCCTCACCCCGGGATCAACGGGTGAATGGGTCATAGGTGGGAACATCCACATCACCCACCAAGGCTCGCGGCTTCAAGTCGTGAATCGATTGGATGTAGAAGAATATGTGACGGGAGTGGTGGCCTCAGAAATCAGTTCCAGCTGGCACCAGGAAGCCTTGAAAGCGCAAGCTGTCGCGGCACGAACCTATGTCTTGTACAAAAAGATGCTCAATAGCGGAGAGGACTTTGATGTGGTCGCCAGCGTGCAGGATCAAGTATACACGGGGCACCAACAAGTTACCAAGAGTATCAAAGAGGCCATTGACCAAACACGCGGAGAAGTCATTACTTTCGAACGCCGTCCAATTTTTGCGGCCTATTCCTCGACTGCGGCCGGTCCGACGGAAGATGCCAACAACGTCTGGTCGTTAGATGTGCCCTACCTCAAAGGGGTAGATTGCCCCTTTGATGCAAAGTCGCCGAAGTATACCTGGCAGGCCTCGGTACCGTTTGACACCGTTGAGCGGCAATTGCAAAAAGAAGGCTATCCGGTAGGTACCTTAGCTACTCTGACGCCGTATACGTTTACGCAAGCGGGACGAGTGAATGAAATCAGGATTCTCCATTCCAAAGGAGAGTTAATCGTACGAGGACAAGACTTCCGTCGGGTGGTCGGATATCGTACCATTCCCAGCACCCAGTTTCATGTGGAGAGCATTGGACGTGATGTGGTGCTAGCCGGCAAAGGCGCAGGGCATGCCGTTGGACTGTGCCAATGGGGTACGAAGGAAATGGCAGAGCTGGGTTACCGATATACATCCATCCTCCAATATTACTATCCTGGGACAAAACTGCGTCAGGTGGACGACATCATTTTAGTCCCACCTCCGGCTTCTTAGCGGAACCTCCTCTTCCGACCTTCTCCACCTCCAAACATGTGATGCAACTCGCCGATTTCGATTTTCCATTTGATCCCTCACTCATTGCCAATAAACCAGTTCACCCACGAGATCACGCGAGGTTGCTTGTCGTGTCGAGGACAGGTGGTGCGCGGCAACACAAACAGGTGAAAGATCTACCACCGCTGCTTCAGCCAGGTGATGTGTTGGTCTTGAACGATACAAAAGTCATTCCTGCCCGCCTGCGTGGAATCAAATTGCCAGGAGGCGGACAGATTGAAATCCTGCTCGTTCGAGAGAGAGAGGAACAAGTATGGGAGGTCCTATTAAAAGGACACGTCAAAGCAGGGCAAAAACTTCAACTCACGGGAAACATCACTGCAGAGGTGTTGGAACGAAATCAGGAATACACCGTTCTCCGGTTTGACTGTCAGCGAACCTTTCGCGAAATGCTCAAGGAATTCGGCGAGATTCCACTGCCCCCCTATATCAAGCGGCAACCAACCAAAGATGATCTCACGAATTATCAAACCGTGTTTGCACGTGCAGAAGGCGCAGTCGCGGCGCCCACCGCAGGCCTGCACTTCACGCAAGACTTGCTTGCTGCCTTACAGGCCCAAGGCATTGAAACCGTGACGATCACCCTACATGTAGGACCCGGAACATTTCGACCAGTGGCGACGGAACGTATCGAGGATCACCGGATGGATGCAGAGTGGTACGAGATTACTGAGGAGGTAGCGTGCCAGATCAATCATGCGAAGTCGGGAGGCCAACGAATTGTAGCAGTTGGGACGACCGCGGTGCGCACGTTAGAATCGTCCACGAATGAAACCGGAAAAGTCCAAGTGGGGTCTGGAGATACCCGACTGTTTATCACGCCAGGCTATGGCTTTCGTGTAGTCGATGCCTTGATGACCAACTTCCATTTCCCACGCACTACACTCCTGATGCTCGTCTCTGCCTTTGCGGGCATAGAGAACATGCGCGCTGTCTATGAGGAAGCTGTCCAAAAACGGTATCGGATGTACAGTTATGGCGATGCGATGTTGATTCAATAAATGCCGGGTTTCGTCCCGGCAGCCAAGGTCCTTTTGTTTCGGCAAAAGGACCCAAAACCATTTGCCCCCTGGCATGTCCCTTCGGGTTCCCTTCGATGCTCGCCCCATTTTGCGGCTGCGGAACTCGCTCCGCTCAAACAGTCCTCGCCGTCTCTCCAAATGCGCCTCCGCTTCTCGGCCACGCCAAAGGCGCTGGGAATTAATAAGGTTAGTCTTTGTTTCGGTGATAAGACGATGCAATACTAAATCTGTAAGAAAATTAGATGCGTAAAGGCTTTCTTGGAAATAAGACC
>JAYWMS010000293.1:0-4908 GCA_035873215.1 Nitrospirota bacterium
GACTTGAACACAGGGAGAGTCAACACGGTTGGCTTAATGGCGCTTGCAACCGCGGCACTCAATGATCTGACGGTTACACTCAAGTCCTCCATAATCAACTCTCAAATGTGGACCATTCGAAGGCCCGCTGGCTCCCAGTTCTCTTGCCCATCCTGACAAACAAGAGTCAATGAAAACCAAGCATGAAAGACGAAAAGCCAGGAGTAGGCCGATCTATCATAGATCGGCGCTACTCCTCCAAGACTCGCCATTTCTTACTGTAGCAACTGCAATGCCACCTGCGGCTGGGCATTCGCTTGAGCTAAAATCGCTGTCGCAGCCTGTACTAAGATCTGTGCCCGGGTAAATTGTGCCGTCTCAAAAGCAAAATCTGCATCCCTAATCCGCGATTCAGAAGCTGCCTGGTTCTCAGCGGCAGTATCCAAGAAGGCGATGGTCGTCTCGAGTCGGCTTTGCACAGCACCGATACTGGATCGACTCGTGTTGATATCATCTAAGGCCGAATCAATTTGGGTAATTGCAATATTCGCTGCAGAACGAGTGGTAAGGGATAAGGTGCTCAAATTCCCAGAAGCCACATATGTGGTGGCAGCAATACTTCCGACATCGTTTGTGGTTCCGGCTATAGTAAAGTTGTCCGTAGACGTGAGGGTAAAGGTCCCTCGAACAATCCCGACACTTCCAGTAAACGTGACATCACCACTATTGCCAAGAGCTGTCTGGGCAGCACTCGTAGCTGCAATAGCAATATTTCGCCCATCAGCGGTAGTGAGTGTCAATTTGCCAGACGACACCGTAGCCTTAACGCCAGTTTCATTTGATTGTGCATTGATAGCCGCAGCCAAAACTCCATTCGAGTCATTCGTTGAAGTCGTGACCGCACCAATATTGACGCCGTTAATGAACAGGTCTCCCGATGTCAATGTGGTTGCACTGACGGAATTGGTAAAAGTGATACCATTCGCCTCTACGGTAGCGGTCACACCTGTGGTTGATTTAATTCCGTTTACGGATGCGGCTTTTGCCAACGATGAGGATTGGCCATTATAGCTCGTAATGGCACTTGTGGTACCACCGGAACCAAAGAATGTGCTGACAAACCCCAAAGCTTCGGCGAGAGATCCAGCTTCAGCAAAAGTGGATGAACCTGAATTACTAGCACCTAGTGTCAAATTGGCCCCATTTTGGCCTTCAAGAATCAAATTACTCGTTTCTAAAACCCGTGCAGTTACATTGGTGATTGAAGCAGCATTAATCAACGAAGCGATATCCGTCACAAGCGCTGCCACGGTCGTACTGGTTAAGGTGGACAACTCAACGACTGTCCCATTAATGTAAAGGGAGGCAGAAGTAATATTTGAATTAATGATGACCCCGGCACTGATCACGGTGGTAGACGTGATGGTGCCGCCACCAATCTGAACCACCGAAACTTGGTCATCACTATCGGAAGTGGCGAGTACATCAGTTCCATTAATGCTAAATTCCCCTGCAGACAAATTCCCAGCTCCACTTGCGGTTGGCCCAGAAATGCCATCTCCAACATCGGCTGCTTGAGTGGCAAATTGACCAATCGCGGTGGCCCGAACATCGGCAATAGCAAATGTTAAGGTTTGATCAGCATTCGCACCGATTTGGAACTTTTTGCCACTAAACGTGCCATCCAACAGGGTGGTTCCGTTAAATTCAACCGTGTTGGATAAACGGGTCAACTCTTCACGAAGTTGAGTGGCTTCGTTGTTTAACGCGGTTCTATCAATAGCCGTATTATCATCGGAAGAGGCTTGAACGGCGAGTTCGCGGATACGTTGCAAAATATTTGTGACCGAATTCAGCGCACCTTCAGAAGTTTGCACGAGTGAGATTGCGTTGTTTGCGTTACGGCCAGCTTGCTGCAGCCCTCGGACCTGAGCCTGCAACCGAGTGGCAATGGCTAAACCGGCAGCGTCATCCGAGGCACGGTTAATCCTCAACCCTGAAGACAATCGCTCCAAGGATTTGGCGATAGATTGGTTGGCAATGGTCAATTGCCGCTGGGTATTCAGACTGGCGATGTTAGTATTAACTATCAGTGGCATGGTGATTCCTCCTTGAATCGTTCGGGTTTATGTTGCCGTTCTTGGCACTCAAAAGGAAAACTATTTTTTTCTAACTAGCTCGTCAAATCTCCTTCTCGGTTCAACCTCAACAAAGCTTTAGATGGATCAGACAGGACTGTTTTCGGTCATGAAGCTAAAGACCTTGAGGGCATTCAGCCAAAGAACCCCTAATTCTTTTCAACCTGAGGGGAAGGCTCTAAACGATGCTGTTTGGATGGTACTGTGGAAGTTTGAGGCGGTTATGTGGAATTACGCTGTTGGTTCAACAGCAAAAACATATTGGTAAGCCTGAGAAATCTCTTGAAGTAGGCGCGAATCGGTTGGGCATGTTAAGAGCGCTTGCTCAAAATAAGGAATGGCCTGTGCATGGGCGCCAGCCGCACAAAGGACAGCACCCACTGCTTCACAAAATTCTGGATCGTCCAAGGAAACTTCAACACCTTTTTGGAAAAACTTTTCTGCGGTTGCGACCCCCTGCATTTCTAAGCTTACTACGCCTAAGTCGTAATAAATTTTTGGATCGGCAGGAGCCAACGCCAGAGCCTGCTCTAACGCAAAAACCTTTGATCCTTTTTCTTCTAATGTCACATACGTTTTTGACGAGCGAAACCAGGCTTCCCCTCGTATAGCGGGTAACAATTCACTGTCGCACGCTATACGTTCATAATGATTCCGAGCCCTGCTATAGTTTTTTAAACGATAATAAAAATCCCCACTATTCAGGGGGGGAGGGGTAGCTACTTCCCTTACTTCTACTTCCTGTATCCGTTTTTCCCATTTTTCTGAACTGGTCTCTACCTTGTTCAACAGATTATCCCACTCTGGGTCCTTTACACAACATTTGCCAAAGGCCTTCACACGACGCCTGGCAATGCTTATTTGATGTAACTCTAGTGATACTTGAACACTGATTTTTGCAAGCTGAGGATCAACGTGTGGATGTGCCACTTTTTCTACTAATGGAGCGGTGATCATTTCTGCTTTATCAAAAAGTCCTATATCTACATACGCTTTTATTTGATTTAACCCTTCCATGTCCGGAGACTTCTGCAGACCGCAGCCCTCTAATTGCCACTGACGTTCTAGACGGCTATGTAATTCCTTTAAGAAACCCTCAATTACCGGAGCTGCATTTAAGATTCCTGTATAATACCGTCGACCCCGATCAAGTTGCTTTCGCAACCGTTCAATAGGATCGTCGATCAGATCCACTGCATCCGTTGATGCTTTCCACATGTATTCTTCCAGACTAAAATCGATCAATTGAAGAAGCCCAAGCGCCTTGCTATAATGGGAAACCCGGCCGGTAAGACGTTCTGCTTGATCGGTAAGCTTATCCAATTTGGGATCATTTCCCGCATACATCTTCAAACACTCGTCAATATCGTCCATGAGTTTTAAGAGATGTCTTGACACTCGTTTCAAACGAAAATAATCCCGGATACGCCCCTTGACCTCTCCCAAAAGGATATCCCAATCAGGTTTGTCACCTTCAACCTCAACTAAATTTTCCATAATCGATGAAACTTGAAAGGTCTTCTCTTCACACCATGGGGATATCGCATCCATTAACAGAAGATTCTCGGCCCCTTCTAGATTAACCCCTCCTTCAGTTGCATTGATAACCCTTCCCGAGAAGGCCTCGATGCTTCGTTCAATCGTGGCTTTGTAACCAAGAAACACTGGATAGGTACCGACTATCTCCCCAAACATATTGGACGTTTTGACTCCTTTTTTCACTAAATTGGTCTCATCTTCCTCTTTAAGATAACTTCCCCCTTTCACATGCATCAAATCATCGGTATAGCACAAATCATGGCCAATGATGATGATGGGATCGCACCCCAATGCACGAGCCAAATTGAACCCTAAATGTACTTGGCATTGAACATGGCCGTCCAAGGATCCCTTATCCGGCCAGCAATGTTTCAACCATTCATAGGTAGGCATGCTGCTATTACAGACAAATTTGAGACCCGGGAAATGCTGGACAATTTGGGCATTACAAGAGGGATGGTACACAAGGGACACATCCTTCGGAATGTCCACATCCATGTATTTGGAATACGTTTCTTCTTGAGGGTCTACGCTCACGACAAAATCCGGCGAAATCCCACGAGCTAAAAGATAACCCAAGACAGTATCTGCCGAAATCAAAATAGCCTTTCCCTTGGCCTCCCTGAGAAGATGAACATTTTTCCTGAGTGACGGACCAGCCGCGATGAGAATGGCCGGTTTCCCCGTGAATAGTCCTTCAAGCCTGTTGACACCCAAGGAGGTCACCACATGAGGAATTTGCTCAAGCACACCTTGCACAAACAGTGGTCCCAAACGATGTGCCGTCACATGATTAATGAGGTTGGTATTCGTATAATGAAGAATTTCATTTTTCCATTTTTGTTCATAGAGCTGGGGGGACAGGCGAAAGGCCGGTTCATAGCGAACCACTTGAACAGTTCCCCTTGTTTTTAACATGTAATAGTAGCATTGAGAGCCAAGATCAGCATGTTTCCCAACAACAATTTTGATCATAGAGGAACCGAGGAGTCCCGTTAAATCAATCTGATGAAGTGCCGTTTTGAAAATTCCTGGATCAGCCTCATACACCAACAACGCCAATTCATCATTCACTTTTTTGGCCAGGACTTTTGCCAAGTACCCCAACCCCATCCCCAACAAAACCATCACGCCATGCTGTTGAGAAATTTTAGATCCCGTCGTTTCTGCTATTTTTTCAGGGTCTTCATCGTTGTGCAGAGCTAGGAGTTTTCCCTCCTCTCCCTCAACAAGAAGACGAGGACTCAGATCG
>JAYWMS010000304.1:0-15302 GCA_035873215.1 Nitrospirota bacterium
CAATTCTCCGAATATCGCGAAAGTTGATGTGGTGCGAAAAGGAAAAGTTCGGCGAGCCAAGCTATATTATTTGCGTGACAAAAAGGGAAAAGACGCAAAAGTTGCCGAGCGCGATTATTCCCCTATCGGAAAGCGGAAAAAGGCGGCGACAAATGTTGCTCCTGTTGCTCAGGAGCCTCAGGAGCCTCAAGAGCCAGAGACGGCGGTTGAGAAATAACCCAGCTAGCCTGTCCTTATGGGGTTTTTGGTGCTGTGGCTACAGAATCCGAAATCACCTGTGAGAGCGGTCCTTCCAATTGGTTTGAAGAAGAAGCCCGAAGGCAAGGGTTTCGACGTGTGGCCGGATTGGATGAGGCCGGCAGGGGGCCATTGGCCGGTCCTGTCGTTGGCGCAGCGGTTATATTGCCCCGTCGCTGTACTCTAGAGGGACTCGATGATTCGAAACGGGTTCGGCCTGAGGTTCGTGACTGGTTGTTTGACGCGGTGGTCGACCATGCCCTGTCATGGGGCATTGGGCTAGCGACTGAAGCTGAGATCGATGAGCTTAACATTCTTGAAGCCACCAGGGTAGCCTGGCGACGGGCTCTTGCGAACCTGAGTGTCCCCCCAGATTTTTTACTTGTTGATGCAACCATCGTTCCTGGAGTGAACATTCCGCAGCGGGCAGTAGTGAAAGGGGATCGGTTATCATTTTCCATCGCGGCGGCCTCGATTCTGGCTAAGGTGCATCGGGACCGGCTTATGTTGGAGTATCACAAAAAATTCCCTCTCTATCGTTTTGACATCCACAAAGGATATCCCACCCCCGAGCATCTTCGTCTACTATCTAAATTTGGGCCTTGTTCTCTTCATCGTCGAAGTTTTCGTCCTGTGACGAATATCCAACAATCGATGATGGAGGAAGTATGACATCTGATCCGCATGTGTTCGGGAAGGCGGCTGAGAAAGCTGCTGAGGAACACCTCCGTCGAAAGGGGTATCGGATTCTTGATCGTAATGTTCGGTATCCCAATGGGGAATTAGATATTGTGGCGCGAGATCATGAGACGGTCGTGTTTGTGGAGGTGAAGGCTAGGCGTTCTGACGAATTCGGGGGGGCTTCCTATGCAGTGACTCATCAAAAGGAGCAAAAACTGATTCAGTTGGCTGCGCAGTATGTTGGGAAGCACCACCTTCAAGATTGTCCCTGTCGCTTTGATATTATTCTACTTCAAGGCGAATCACCCTCGTCTTGTGCCCTTGACCATATTGAGAATGCCTTTGAGGTGCCTGGCAATGATTTGCGGTGGTAGGCAACGATAAAAATGAGCGACCTGTATGGATGCAGCTTTCCTTTGTTACAATGAAATAAATTCAAACACTGCCTGCCATATGTCGGATATGTGTTCATGAACATGGCCTAGTGTAGGTAGTGAGATACGTATTAATTAAGAGTGTTTTTTGCCATTGCTCTAGACGAGCTTCGATCGCCTGCTAGTCTGCAAGCCTCATGATTCAATTGTTTCATGTATTCAAATCCTTTGATCGATGTGCGGCGTTGTGTGATGTGACCCTTCGAATCGACAAGGGCGAGAGTGTGCTGTTGACCGGTCCCAGTGGTGCGGGAAAAACGACATTGCTGAAACTGATATTTGGTGCCGAGGTGCCTGATGAAGGACAAATCCTTGTACAGAATCGAAACATCGCACGATTGCGGGGGAGTGATATTCCTTACTTGCGCAGAACCATGGGCTTCGTGTTGCAAGATTTCAAATTGTTGCCACATCGCACCGTATTTGAAAATGTGGCGTTGCCGTTGATCATACAAGGTTCCACAACAGCCGGTACGCGAAAAAAAGTCACGGAAGCCCTGCGTGCCGTGAGCATAGAGCACAAGCATAACATCAAGACCGTCGGCCTGTCTGCGGGCGAACAGCAGCGAGTGTGCATCGCTCGCGCGATTGTGAATAGCCCGATTCTACTCCTTGCTGATGAGCCGACCGGCAATTTGGACACGAATTTGACGATGGAGATTGTGGAACTGTTCAAGACCATCCATGCTCGCGGCACGACGGTCATGATGGCAACGCATAATCAAATGGTTGTTGAAAAGATGAATGGACGTGTGGTTCACATTCATGCTGGTCGTGTGGTGTCGGACAAAGGGCATGTATCATGAAACGGACCTGGTATTTGATCAGGGAAGCCTTAACCAATATTCGCATCAACCGGACAAGTGTGACGATCGGCGTGATGACAACAGCGTGCACCATTGCCTGTTTGGGTGTTTTTGTGCTGTTGTATTTGAACGTTCAGCATGTGGCGGGCACGTTGCGAGATGACCTTGAAGTTGTGGTGTATGTGGACTCCGAGGCGACCGAGAAACAGCTGAAGGGTGTTCAACAACGATTGTCGGGCGAGCCTGCGGCTGCGAAGGTGACCTTGGTGACCAAGGTGCAAGCCCTGCAGGAGTTTCATCAGCAATTTCCTGAAGAATCGATATTGCTTGATGGGATGGGCGATAATCCCCTGCCTGCTTCTTATGTGGTGCGGCTGGCTCCTCAATTTCAAGCTCCTAATGCCATCGAGACGTTCGTAGAGCGAGTGAAAGGGTTTCCACATGTCGAACATGTTCGCTACAGTCAGGAATGGATTGATACCCTGGCCCTCCTTGTTGGATATTTTGAAATGGGGGCGGTGATTATCGGTTCAATTTTGGCGGTTGCCACGATTGCTATTATTGCGAATACTGTCCGCTTGTCGTTTTACACGAGAAGAGAGGAAATTGAGATCTTACGCTTGATTGGTGCTACAGGATCATTTATTGCGACTCCGTACGTCGTCGAAGGGGCCTTGCTCGGTGCGATGGGTGGACTCCTCTCACTAGCTTTCCTCAAAGGGGCGTTTGAGTTTT
Organism: Nitrospirota bacterium; assembly: GCA_035873215.1. GTDB lineage: Bacteria > Nitrospirota > Nitrospiria > Nitrospirales > UBA8639 > JAYWMS01. The sequence continues at coordinate 2,894 of JAYWMS010000304.1, forward strand.
TTCGTATGGAATTGGAAGCCTCCGGATGGATTCAAGGAGTGGATTCCGTGGTTGTCTTCTTGCCTCATCTTGTTTCTTTCATGTTGATTGTGGCTGGAATGCTCCTTGGATGTCTCAGTAGCATGTTTTCCATTTTCGGGCTCATGAGGTCACAAAATCGATGATTCCGCTCGTTGCGCTCTGTGCCAGCCTAATGTGGGTTTGGGTTCTTTCAACACCGATTGCTCTTGGAAAAGATGCGGTGTTAAAGGAGCAAATCAAACAGGAACAGACGACGCTTCAGAAGTTGAAGGAGAAAATCAAGGAGACGAAGAAAAAACGAAAGCGAGCGAAAAAACAGCATGATTCCGTCTTGCAATCGATTGAAGATCTAGATCGGAAACTCTATGCCCATCGCAAGGATTTTAAAAAGATAAATCGTCAGATCAAATCGGTTGACCTTACGTTGGCGAAAATCGGAGCCCAATTGGCGGACTTGCACTCTAGTCTTGGAAAACGGAAAGAATCGGTGCGGGCACGCGTGCGTCTGTTATATATGGAAGGGCAAGTTGGGTTAGTGAAGCCATTGTTCGCCGCACGATCGGTGAGCAGGTTTCAGCGCCGATTGATGTATCTAGCGATCATTACACAGTGGGAACATGCTCTGTTACAGGGTTATCGAGACGATTTAGCGCATACGGATCAACTGCGGGCGCAGCAGTCGGATTCTCGTGGAAAACTCTTGGACCATAAGCAGCGTATAGAAAAAAGTTTGAAATCCATCAAATCGATCAAGGGTAAAAAGAGGGTAGTTTTAACGAGCCTGAAAAAGACCGGGAAGTTGCATGATCGAGCCTTGATGGCCTTACAGCGAGCCGAGAGTCGAAAAGAGAATCTGCTCAATGCTCTTGAACAGCGGCGGAAATTAGCTGAGAACAAAATGGTGGCGATTCCCGGTGGTGCGTTAGTCCGGGGAGATTTAGTCTGGCCAGTAGATGGAAAAGTGGTAGGATGGTTTGGTCGGCAGAAACATCCGACGTTTGATACCTACGTCAAAAACAAGGGAATCGAAATCGAGACGCTGGAGGGTGAACCGATCCGAGCCGTTTCCCCGGGCAATGTGGTCTATGCCGATTGGCTAAAGGGGTATGGGTTGGTCGTCATTGTGGAGCACAACAAAGGCTTCTTTTCTCTTTACGCCCATGCCTCCAAACTGGTAGTGAAAGAAGGGGAGTCGGTTGATGCCGGGTCGGTAATTGGGGAGACTGGTGAATCTGGCTTGACAGATAAGAACCTTTTGTATTTTGAATTGCGAAAGGGGACGAAACCCGTAAATCCCCTCAAGTGGTTAGCGAAACGAAATTAGACTATTTTAATTGAGGAAACACAATTATGGAAAAGGAACGATCCTCGACCTTGTGGCTGTCTGGTGCCATCGTGGTCTTTGCTACGCTCTTTCTCGGTGTGGTGATTGGGAAAGGGTTAGAGAAGACAGGCTATGCGAGTGAGTCGTATCAAGAATTGCAAATCTTTGCGGAAGTGCTGACCCAAGTCAAAAAGCATTATGTCGAAGATACAAAGACTCAAGACCTCATCCATGGTGCGGTTCGTGGGATGCTGAGGACGCTGGATCCGCATTCTTCCTATATGACTCAAGACATGTATAAGGAGATGCAAGTCGAGACGAAGGGAGAATTCGGTGGACTTGGGATTCAAATTGGGGTCAAGGACCATCAAATAACTGTCATTGCGCCCATTGAAGACACTCCGGCCTACGAGGCAGGAATCGAAGCCGGCGATATCATCTCGAAGGTTGATGATATGCTCACGAAAGATTTGACGTTGATGGAAGCCGTGCAACGTATGCGTGGGCCTAAGGGGACGAAAGTGAGTTTAACGGTGGACCGCGAAGGGGCAAAGGACCCGTTAGTCTTTACCATCATTCGCGATACCATCAAGATTCACAGCGTTCGCTCAAAGGTATTGGAAGAACGATTCGGGTATGTGCGGATTACGCAGTTCCAAGAAGGGACACCTGAAGATTTAGGTCGTGAGTTAGAGACATTAGCCGAGCAAAAGGTGCAATCATTAATCCTGGATTTGCGGAATAATCCTGGTGGATTGTTGTCGGCGGCAGTCGGCGTTTCTGAACATTTTCTTGAAGCCGATAAATTAGTCGTTTCTATCAAAGGTCGGGATGGTCGAAAGGACGAATATCGAGCGCGATTGCATGCGGAATCGGTTCAGCTTCCCATGATTGTCCTGGTCAACAAAGGTTCAGCCAGTGCATCCGAAATCGTGGCAGCGGCAATGCAGGATTGGGGCAAGGCGGTCATTGTGGGGACGACCACCTTTGGGAAGGGATCGGTCCAAACGATTCTGCCATTGTCCGATGGGTCTGGGTTGCGGCTAACGACGGCAAAATATTATACCCCTCGTGGAGAATCCATTCATTCAATAGGGGTGAAACCGGATATTGTCGTGGAACTGAAACCGGTGGTCGTTGCCCAAGGTGATACGCAAAAGGCTGGAGCTGCAGGGTCGCCAACCGCAGCCGCGAGACCCGAGTCGCGGCGTAAAGCAAATGGAGATGCGCAAAAAAAAGATGATAAGGACGGCGCACCCAAGTATGACGCGCAACTGCAGAAAGCCCTGGAGCTGTTGAAAACGTGGAAGGTATTTAAAGAACTGCGTCCGCTTTAATTATAAGCAGTTGGATGGGAAGCAACACTTTGAATTTTAAGTTAAAGGCTTGATCGCTCGTGTGGGAGTAGGTTGCTTCCTATGCAGAAGACGGTATATTCGGTAAGGAATCCTCCCCGTTGAGAGCTACCTTTGTCGAAGCGAATGAACCGCAGCAAGAAGTTCTTCAGTCGTCGCGGTCATGCCTGGACGAGTACGCAGGATATGGGAGCGAACGAGGGATTCAAGATCATCAAGTGTTTGGATCCCCAAGCGGAAATACAGGTCATTGACGATCGGTTCGGTAAAACCAGGAAGTTCTACCCATGATTGCACGTGTTCCGGAAGAGGGGTTGTGAGTTCCTGGTAAGACCGAATGGTTCCTGTTTGGATAAACTCCACAATCTTTGTTGATAGATCCTTCCCTATGCCTGTCAGTTCTTGCAGGTCTCCTCGGTTTGCGATAGCAGTCACGTCCTCATTTAATTGAACGATCGTTTCAGCGGCGCGTTTATATGCCCGAACGCGATGCGGATTTGCGCCTTGCGTAGAGAGAAGTTCTCCCATCGTAATGAGGAGGTTAGCGAGTTGATGGTTGGTAGACAGCATGTCGAAAATTTCTCCTATTTATAGACAATTCAGTAACTTAGTGTCGAGCGATGCCTAGAAGTCTACAAGGCCCATTTCGTGATCGGTGATGCAGGCCCCGTTAAGCGGGAGTGAAAGCACTGTTGTTCTATTTCCACTAGGGTTCACTGATTACGTCCCAAGGGAACCCGGTTGCATGTTTTTTGGCTTGTTGAATATTTCTCTCAGATGGTCCATACATGCCCAAGGCGAAATCGATATCAGCAGCCCGGACGGGAATGGTCAAAAAAGTCCGTTATTTCACCCGCCCAATCCCAAGGACGCCAAGACGCCCTTTTCCACGGGCAAGGCCGCAGCCATTTTGACGCGGGGAGCGTACTCCCAATACGTGAGCACGGCAACATGGCAAGAACGCCGCTGGCGGCATTTTTCAACATTCCCTTTTTCAAAATCCAGCTAAGCATGTTGATGTGAAAGTTTGGTCCTGGCAGTTTGTTGACAAGCATTTCAGTGCTCTCGTAGGATGAATTCACCCATGTCACATACGTAGAAATGCTTTGTGGATTTTTTTTGAGTAAGCAGTATTCGTAGAGGATTCGATGACCATTCAATTGAATGGAGAACGGCGAACGCTTAATGAACCAGTCACGGTGGGGGCACTGCTTCGATCATTGAATCTTCAGAGTGACAAAGTTGCTGTTGAGGTCAATCTCGAAATCTTGGATAAACAAGAGTTCGAGGCACGTGGACTTCAGGATGGGGATCAAGTTGAGGTTATGAGTTTTGTGGGTGGAGGCTGTGTACTTGAGGATGAGTGAATGTCATGAAAAATGATCCGTTGGTGATCGCGGGCCGCGAAATTTCTTCACGTCTGTGGGTGGGCACGGGTAAATACAAGGACTTTATTGAAACCCAGAAAGCCATTGAAGCGTCCGGCGCAGAAGTGGTCACGGTTGCTGTACGACGGGTGAATATTACGGACCGTAATCAAGAAAATTTGCTCGATTATGTGGACCCCAAGAAGTATACGATTTTACCCAACACGGCGGGATGCTACACCGTTGAAGATGCCGTTCGGTATTCGCGGATGGCCCGCGCAGCAGGGGTATCCGATTGGGTGAAACTTGAAGTGATCGGAGATGAACGAACCTTGTTCCCCGATACCGCGGGTTTGATCGAAGCCGCGAAAATATTGATTAAAGAAGGGTTTATCGTCTTACCATACACGAATGATGATCCGATCGTGGCACAAAAACTCGCGGACATTGGTTGTCCTGCCGTGATGCCGTTGGCGGCACCTATTGGATCTGGGTTAGGCATTCGCAATCCCTACAATTTGAAAATTATCATGGAGACCGTCAGGGTGCCGATTATTGTGGATGCCGGTGTCGGGACGGCTTCGGATGCCGCATTAGCCATGGAATATGGGGCGGATGCCGTCTTGATGAATACCGCCATTGCCGGGGCAAAAGATCCTATTGCGATGGCAGAAGCGATGAAGTTGGGCGTACAAGCCGGACGTCTGGCTTACAAAGCTGGACGTATTCCCAAGAAACTTTACGCGACGGCCAGTAGTCCTATTGAAGGCATGTTATAGCCTTTCTTTGTCATGACCCTTCCGATACTTCCTCCTCTGTATGTGGTGACAGATCGTCACCAGGTGGCAGAAGAAAAGTTCCTCGACATTCTTTCTCAAATCATGTCTCACAGCCGAGTCATGCTCCAGTTACGGGAAAAAGATATTCCGACTCGCAGGTTATTGCCATTGGCTCAAGCGGTTCAGTCTCTAGCTTCGTTGCATCGGGTGCCTTTGCTGATAAACGATCGCCTTGATTTGGCGATGGTGGTGGGGGCTGCTGGTGTTCACCTGCGGTCAAATAGTTTGCCTGTCCAGCAGGTTCGCAAATGCCTCGGATCAGAAAAGGTCATTGGGGTATCAGTGCATTCCGTGGAAGAAGCACGCAGGTGTGAAGATGCCGGAGCAGATTTTGTCGTCTTGGGGCCTATTTATGAAACGCCTTCCAAACGATCCTATGGTGCTCCCTTGGGATTGCAGGCGGTTAAAGACGCGAGTGAGGCCTGTCATATTCCGGTGTATGCTATCGGTGGGATTACGCTGGTGCGTTTGGATGCCGTGAAACAATCTGGTGCTTATGGTGTGGCGGTTATCTCCGCGATTCTATGCGCGGATAATCCTCAAGAAGCTGTCAAGCATTTTACTACGCACTTAGGCGTACCAAAGTGATGGTTTTGCGGTGAAGAAGTAAGTAAAGCAGGTACCAACACTTATTGACCCTTTCGGAAACCTGGTGATAAAATTCCTTATGATTCGGCGTGTCATCATTAGCCATTCAGATTTTACAGTAAAGACGAGGGTTCTGGATGCTTAAAACACAGTAGCATCTTCTGTATTTGACCTATTATTCTTCATGGGTGATAGTAGAAGTACTTGGAGTGTTGCTTAGGGGAATGTCCCATGAGTTTTCGGAAACACGAAGACTATAATCGTGAAATTGAAAAGCTGCGCGGCGAACTCCAAATATTGGAGAACGACATGCGTGGCATGTACGATACCCGCCTGAAATTACAACAATCTCAAAAACAAAATGAGCGTTTGACGACAACGCTGCAAGATGCCAAAGCGCAAATCGAATCCCTTCGGGAAGAAATCGAGAAGTTGACCGCTCCTCCGTCCTCGTATGCATTGTTTTGCAGTCTCAATGATGATCAAACGGCTAATGTCTATGTGTCTGGCCGGAAAATGCGAGTGAGCGTCCATTCTTCCATCACCGCGAAAAATCTGCGAAAAGGTCAGGAGGTGATCTTGAATGAAGCCCTCAACATCATTGAGGTCCGAGGTTTTGACCCCCAAGGCCAAGTTGTTCGGCTAAAGGACCGAATCGATGAAATCCGTGCCTTGGTGCAACTGCACCACGATGAAGAACGCGTGGTTGAATTAGGGGAACCACTTCTGAACGAACGATTGAGCGTGGGGGATCATTTACTCTTTGATGCGCGATCAGGCTATGTCATAGAAAAAATCCCAAAGTCGGAAGTTGAAGAACTCGTCATCGAAGAAGTTCCTGACATTCGCTATGAGGATGTCGGTGGGCTTAGTAAAGAAGTCGAACAGGTGACGGATGCGGTTGAATTACCATTCTTGTATCCTGATTTGTTCGCGGAACATAGCTTGAGGCCCCCTAAAGGTGTCTTACTCTATGGACCTCCTGGATGCGGCAAGACGATGATCGCCAAAGCCGTGGCCAATTCGATTGCGAATAAATTAAAGCATTTGTCCGGTAAGGAAATCCGAAGTTATTTTCTTCACGTGAAGGGCCCGGAGCTTCTGAACAAATATGTGGGAGAATCGGAGCGGCATATTCGCGAAGTATTCGCGAAGGCGCGTGACAAAGCCGCGACGGGGAATCCGGTGGTCGTGTTTTTTGATGAAATGGATGCGTTATTTCGAACACGTGGATCCGGAATTTCCTCTGACATTGAATCGACGATTGTTCCGCAGTTTCTGGCTGAAATTGACGGTGTCGAACGATTGGAAAATGTGATCGTGATTGGAGCCAGCAATCGACAGGATCTGATCGATCCTGCGGTGTTACGACCTGGGCGGCTTGATGTCAAAGTGAAGATTCCACGGCCTGATAAACATGGGGCTAGGGATATTTTCTTAAAATATCTCATCCCAACTTTGCCGTTTGCACAAGCGGAGCTTGATCGACATGAGGGTGACAAGCCATCGCTCGTGGCCCATCTCGTCGACGCGACAGTGGACGCGATGTATGCCCTGTCCGAAGAAAACCGATTTTTGGAAGTTACCTATGCGAATGGTGAAAAAGAGGTGTTGTATTTTAAAGATTTCGCCAGCGGTGCTTTAATTGAAGGCGTGGTGTCTCGAGCCAAGAAACTCGCGGTAAAGCGGATGATTGATACGAGTGAAAAGGGTATTAAGGAAGAAGATTTGTTGCGGGCTCTTCGCGAAGAGTTTAAGGCTCATGAAGATCTACCTAATACAACCAATCCAGATGACTGGGCTCGCATTTCCGGGAAAAAGGGAGAGAAAATCATCCATGTTCGGACGCTAACCATTGGAAGTGAAGAGTCCCGTGAGATTGAAAACATTAGCGCCGGTCATTATTTTTAGCTTCTAACCATTCAGGTACATGAGGGGCTCTTGCAACGTATTCTGGGAACAGAGACGGAATTTGGTATTGCCTCTCGCCTCGCACAATATTCAGATCCTGTCGCAAATTCACTCCAATTAGTCGGTCATTATCCCGCCTTAGTTGCGCCTCACGCCATTTGGGATTACGAAAACGAAAACCCGCTCTTAGACGCACGCGGTTTTGAAGTCGAAGGGGAACGGGAACGTCCCGGGCCGGATTATAATCGTGCGCTTAATAAGGTGCTCGTCAATGGAGGTCGCTGGTATGTGGATGGTGCGCATCCAGAATACTCAACGCCCGAATGTAGTGACGCACGACAACTCGTGGCCTACGAGCGAGCCGGTGAGCGTATTGCTGAAAAAAGTCTGGAGGTCATGAACCGTCAATTCACCGGGGCACCGTTTGTCTTGTACAAAAACAATTCGGATGGCAAAGGAAACGGGTACGGGTATCACGAAAATTATTTGTTGGCTCGATCTGTCCCGTTTGACAAAGTGATTGAGGTCCTCGTGCCGTTCTTCGTGACACGGCAGATTTTTACAGGCGCAGGCAAAGTCGGGTCCGAAAACTCCACCTCACCAGTAGACTTTCAGATTGCCCAACGATCGGATTTCTTCGAATGTTTGGTCGATTTGAATACGATGGTCAAACGGCCGATTATCAACACGCGTGATGAGCCCCATGCAGAACTGACCAAGTTCAGGCGATTGCATGTCATCGTGGGTGATGCGAATATGGCCGAACTATCGACCTATTTGAAAGTAGGAACAACGGCCATCGTCGTTCATATGTTAGAAGAAGGCTGGCAGATGCCGGCGATCACCTTAGACAATCCAGTAGCTTCTATTAAGGAAGTGTCCCGCGACCTTTCTGTGAGGCGTGATCTGAAATTGTCAAACGGGTCATTTACGTCAGCTATTGCAGTCCAACGGGAATTTTTGCAAGCTGCCCATAACTTCTATGCGTGTCGTGATTTGACCCCGGCCACGAAAGACATCTTGATTCGTTGGGAACAGGTGTTGGATCGGCTCGAACAAGATCCTGCACAATTGTCGAAGGAACTCGATTGGGTGGCCAAGCAACACATGATTCAATCCTATATGGACCGTAAAGGTTGTGGCTGGAAAGATCCCAGAGTTCCACTCCTTGATTTGCAATACCATGATATTCGTCGGGATAAAGGACTCTATTTCACGTTAGAACGCACGGGAAGAATCGAGCGCGTGCTTCAGGATGAAGACATTGAGCGTGCAGAACAACATGCACCGACGGGCACGCGTGCGTACTTCCGAGGGGCTTGCCTCGAAAAATTTCCCACGTCGATCTATGGAGTCAGCTGGACATCGGTGCTTGTCGATTCTGGTAACACCACCATTAAACGAATCCCTCTTATGGATCCCATGCGAGGGACGCGGGAATTGACCGGCGAATTGCTTGAGGGCGTAACAACTGCAGACCAACTGTTAGACCGGTTGTCCTCTGTGTAGGAAATGAGATGAACAGGAGAATGCAGCATGTTCTGGAATGAAGAACGCAAATTGTCATGGGAGTGTCATCACCCATGAATTGTTCGAGCTTCTTTGATTATTTGCAACAGAATCGTCCCGAGCTTACACCATCTGCTCGGTGGGGGCCCTTAGTTTCGGCCCCGTCTTCAGCAGAGGATATTCAGCGTTCCTATCTATCCTCACTCATGCACGGCACCACAGTGCTGGCTATCAAGTCGGTGGACGGAGTGGTGATTGCTGGGGATCGCCGTGCTACGGAAGGCTACCAGGTTGCGGCTCGACGGATGGAAAAAGTCTTTAAAACAGACAGTCACTCAGCGATGGCTATTGCAGGCGCGGCAGGGCCTTGTGTCGAAATGGCTAAATTATTCGGTATCGAACTCGAGCATTATGAAAAGCTAGATGGTGTGCCCTTGTCCTGTGAAGGGAAAGCCAATCGGTTGGGCCATATGGTGAAGGCGAACTTGCCAATGGTGATGCAAGGACTCATCGTAATTCCACTTTTTGTAGGGTTTGATTTGAAGCTACAGCAAGGCCGGATCTTTAAATATGACGTGGCCGGAGGACGGTACGAAGAAACGGAATTCCATTCCATCGGATCAGGTGGAAAAGATGCACGTGTAACCATTAAAGAGCGATATAAAAGGTTATTACCAGAGCATGATGCGATTCATCTTGCACTCCAGGCGTTATTTAGCGCGGCTGAGGAGGATGTCGGCACAGGGGGGCCCGATCTCATTCGTGGTATTTACCCAACGGTGAAATTAGTGAATCTTGAAGGGGTTCGTGATGTCGAAGAACCAATGGTGGCAGAGATGTGTGAGCAACTGGCGCGAAGCCGATCCGGGCAGGACTAACGATGTCGATTCCTTACTACGTGTCCCCTGAACAATTGATGCAGGATAAGGCGGAGTATGCCAAGAAAGGCATTGCCAAAGGTCGTTCTATCATCGCGATGGAATATGAGGATGGGGTGCTCTTCGTTGCTGACAACCCCAACAGCTCTTTGTTTAAGATATCAGAAATTTACGATACCATCGCGTTTTCAGGTGCAGGTAAATACAGTGAGTTTGAAAATCTGCGCAAGGCGGGCATTCAACATGCTGACCTCAAAGGGTTCATGTACAGTCGGGAGGATGTGACGGCACGTTCTCTCGCGAACGGGTACTCTCAAACATTGGGGACCATTTTTAGCCAGGAGCAGAAACCCTTTGAAGTGGAGATCCTTCTGGCACAAGTGGGTGAAGAAGCCGGTCAGAATGAGCTGTATCGAATCTCATTTGATGGAACGATATTCCAGGAGCAATCATTCGTGGTGATTGGTGGGCGTTCGGAGGCCATTCTCTCCGCAATTCGACAAGGATTAGGCGATCAATTGCCAGACCTACAGGCTGCATTTTCCCTATGCGTCCGCTCATTGCGTACGGGGACAGACCACGACGTCTCCGTTGATGGATTAGAAGTAGCCGTTTTGAATCGGCAACGAGTTGGTCGTAAATTTTCTCGAATTCCGCAAGTAGATTTGCCTGCTCTCAAAAGCTAATCTGTCTTCGTGTTTTTGCGTATCGTTAACATCTTGTGACGTTGAAGCCGCATGCGGCCTAGGTGTAAGCTCGTGCTAGTATGGGTTGAAAGCAGAGAGCACCATGAAACGAATCTTTGGCCTTGAATGTGAATACGGGTTGACGTTCTCTCCCAATGGGCGCGTCTATCTCCCTATTGAAAAAATCCTGGGTTATATCTTTGAAGGACTCATTCCAAACAGTTGGCCGTCGAATGCCTTCTTGACGAATGGAGCCCGTTTCTACCAAGACACCGGATGCCATCCAGAGTATGCCACTCCGGAATGTGATGATATCTTTGACTTAGTGGTGCATGAAAAAGCCGGAGAGCGAATATTGGAATCCTGTTTGCCCGCAGCAGAAGATCGGTTGCGGGAGGAAGGGCTCTCAGGAGACATTTATATTTTTAAAAATAATACCGATTCTCTGGGGAATACCTACGGATGTCATGAAAATTTTCTCATGCGCCGTGATGTGGATTTTTGGAAAGTGGCAGAGCAACTAATCCCGTTTTTTGTGACTCGTCAAATTTTTTCTGGGTCCGGTAAGCTTCTGAAGATCTCGGGAAAGCCGCAATATTTTATTTCCCAACGCGCGCAACATATTCACGAAAAAACATCGTCCTCCACGACTTCATCACGCAGTATAATCAATACACGGGATGAGCCACATGCCGATGCAGAACGTTTTCGGCGTCTCCATATCATTTTGGGCGACTCTAATATGTCGGAGTTTGCCATTTACCTGAAAACCGGAACGGCAGACTTGGTTTTGTCGATGCTGGAAGAGGGGTTTTCGATTCCGGGTATTGAACTCGAAGATCCTGTCAAAGCGATCCGTGAAGTCTCTCGTGATCTGACGTTAAAAAAGCGCGTACGACTCGACGATGGACGAGAGCTCACGGCCTTGGAAATTCAGCGCATGTACCTCGAACGAGCGGCGGAATACTTACCGACGCAACCCTATGACAAGGTGATGGCTGATGTGTTGCAGGAATGGGATCGCGTGTTAACTGCCCTAGAGGAAGATCCCATGTTGTTAGTGCGGGAAGTCGATTGGGTGACCAAAAAATGGTTGATGGAATCGTATGTGGATAGAAAGGGTTGCGAATGGGACGATCCTCGCGTGGCGATGATGGACTTGCAATATCATGATATCAATCGGAAACGCGGGCTCTATTATATCCTCGAATCACGTGACCGAACCGTCAAGGTGGTGGATGAGTCTGCCATCGAGCGAGCGATGACGGTGCCACCACAATCCACGCGCGCCAAGGTACGGGGGGACTTTATTCGGTTTGCCCGAGCTAAGAATCGATCGTATACTGTGGATTGGACATACTTAAAACTCAACGGGTATTGGGAAGAAACCATTTTGTGCATGGATCCCTTTTGTGCGTATAACCGCCGAGTTGATGAGTTGCTAGCTCAGGTACCTGCTGCTCGACTCTATCAATGACTGATCAACCAACTTCATATTCCTCTCTCCTTTTCTCACGACACTTGTGGCGTGTAGGACTGCTGGCGTGGTTCTTTCTCCTAGCCTGTGTGGGACAGGTATCACAGGTGGCTTCTGCTTCTCCTACTGCTCTTCAAGGCAAGCAAGGGGAAGTCTTGCTCGTGAAGATCCCAGTGGTTAGCCAGCCGAAGCAGGTCCGGGGAACATTTTTGAAGAAGCCGGTCCTGTTCTATCCAGGGAGCGGAGATGCCTATGAGGGTCTGTTGGGAGTGGATCTTCAAGCCAAGCCTGGCCTTCATGATTTGACCGTCGTTCTAACCTATCCCGATAAAACTAGGCGTCAGGTGATCAAGATTCAGGTGATGAAGGAAAAGTATCCCGTGCAACGGTTAACCCTTCCCGATAAAATGGTGGACTTGGATAAAGAAACCCTGGCAAGAGTGCGAAAAGAATC
>JAYWMS010000331.1:0-5943 GCA_035873215.1 Nitrospirota bacterium
GGGAAAACACCTTGTCACGTACTCGTTGTCGTCTCGATTACTTGAAAGAGGGCGAGAAGGGCAATCCACGACTTGGCTGGATCTCCTTTTAGCCCAGAGCTATCATCTTGGACATACCCCTAGCCAAGCGAGCATTTTTTCCGACCTCTATGGGCGAGCGACCCTTACCCTTCCTCAAGAATGGTCCATGGGTTTGTTTAGCCAGACGGCTTTGACGCTTGATGCCTTTTTCGATCCGAGTGAGAGTGAATTCAGTCAATTGAACTCGGACATCACTGTACAAGTGAAGAAACACGTGTATATGCAATTGGGGCATCGACATACAAGGTCAGGGCTTGTCCCCCAACGGGGGGATATTTGGAATCCCTTTTCATTCAACGAAGTGCTATCACCGCAGTCTGAAATTAATTTCTTGACTGCTGGTGGTGGGATTAGAACCCCATTTGGGTGGACGGTGGGTGCCAAGGTTTATCATGATTTTGCGACTGGCCAGACGCCTGAATGGGATGTGGTGGGGTTGTATCAGAATGCATGCAAGTGTTGGTCGCTTGGCTTGTATTACATTCAATTGGCTGGAACGGATGAAATTTCTGAACGAAGTCAATTTAATTTCGTGTTGACGCTGCGTGGCGTCGGGGCCACTCCGGGAGTGGGCACACAAATTCTTCAAACTATTCTAGGCCCTTTGTTAACAGATGAACCGGGATTGCCTTGGGCGTTTCAATAGAGGTCCTGTTGAATATTTCTCTTCCATGGCCCATTAATGCCCTAGGCGAAATCGATATCAGTTGCCGAGGGGAATGGTCAAAAAAGTCCACTTTGTCACCCGCCCAAACCCAAGGGCGCCAAGACGCCATTTTCCACGGGCAAGGCCGCAGCCCTGTTGACGCGCGGAGCGTACTCCCAGTACGTGAGCACGGCAAACTGGCGAGAACGCCCGTGGCGGCTTTTTCAACATTCCCATAATGACTGGATGAAAAGATAGAGATGTGGTACAGGTAAAGAAAATGGAAGAGACTTAGTTGGAGGAGAGCATATTCTGAGATTGGGTACTTCCTGTTAATCCAGGGTAATCCAACCCGATGGGAACTCCCGCGCAGTGAGTACTCCACCAATCCAGCATATCCTCTAAAAAGGGGTCATCAGGCCCTGAGGCCATCAGGTGGCCATACAGGTATCCTGTTTTGCTATCGAACAGAATGAACAATGGCATGGCTGGTTTTTTGGATGGCATATCGCTATGCTTCTGGATCATGTTATTAAATCGTTGATGTCGATTGATGTCCGAGAGATGAGACCGTAAACCTAGGCAGTTTCTGACTCACCCCATTACAGAATTAATCGGTAGGCAAAGTGCTTCACTTGAGAGAAAATCGAGGAAAAACAAGGGTTCATAGCTACCTATCGTGTTGAAATCGTGGAATTTGAGGTTGAGGCATTGGGGAAGGGCATGACGGATACAAAAACTCGGGATTCCATCAAAAAAGAAGCGCAGGCTCGGATCCTCGTTGTTGAAGATGAGGTAGATGTTCGTGATGCGCTAAAGGCGCAACTGATCAGCGAAGGGTACGACGTGGTCGAGGCTCGCTCGGGGACAGATGCGTTGGATCTGATTGAGCAGCAAGCCTTTGCCCTGGTGCTGACTGATGTTCAAATGCCAGGACTGAATGGGTTGGAGCTCTTAAACCGTATCTCGTTGATGTCCACGCCTCCGGAGACCATTGTAATGACTGGATTTGGAACGGTTTCAATGGGAATCGATGCCATGAAAGCGGGGGCCAGGGATTTTCTCGAGAAACCCTTTTCGGGTGACGTGTTAATGGCCAGAGTGGCTGCTGCTCTGGGGACCAAGCGGGTCAAGGATGAAAATGTTGAATTGCGTCGAGAAGTTCGTGGCCAATATGGGTTGGGAAATCTTGTCAGCCATAGTGAGGTCATGAAAGAGGTATTTCGGGTGATTGAGTGTGTGGCTGATTCTGATGGCACCGTGCTTTTATTAGGAGAAAGTGGAACGGGAAAAGAGTTGTTAGCACAAACCATTCATTTTAATAGCCCTCGTCGTAAGGGACCACTGGTACCTGTGAATTGTGGCGCGATCCCTGAAGCCTTACTGGAAAGTGAGTTGTTTGGGCATGAAAGGGGTGCGTTTACCGGAGCAGTAGCGACACGGATAGGCCGGTTTGAACTTGCTGAGGGGGGAACGATTTTTCTTGATGAGATTGGAGATTTGAGCCCACCCCTGCAAGTCAAAATTTTGCGAGTGTTGCAGGAACGGACTTACGAACGCGTTGGTGGAACTCGGACTTTCAAGACGGATGCTCGGGTAGTCGCCGCCACCAATCAGGATTTGGAAGAACTCGTGGCCGTCAAACGGTTTCGCGAAGATTTGTTTTATCGGTTGAATGTCGTGCCGATCATTGTTCCGCCTTTGCGCCAGCGTAGTGGTGACGTTCCCCATTTAATCGAGCATTTTATAGGACAGTTGAACAAGCGTCGTGGTTCTTCCCTGACAGGGTGTTCGGAAGAGGCACGTTTGCTCATGTCGGAATATCAGTGGCCGGGGAACGTCAGGGAATTGGGAAATCTGATTGAACGCATCGCTATCCTTAAACGTACCGGTCAAATAGAACCCTCTGATCTTCCGGAGAAAGTGCGTCGTCCAAGTTCACTTCCGAGAAACTCATCTTCGCCGACAATTCCCGTTGGGGGGATTGATTTGGGACGGGTTGTGGAAGAATTTGAGAATCGACTGATTCTAGAAGCATTAGATCGCACGGGCTGGGTTAAAAGTCGGGCGGCTCAATTACTGCAAATTAATAGGACAACCCTGATTGAAAAGCTCAAGAAACGATCCTTGGTTGATGCCGTTGCCAGACGACAACAAATGTCTGGTGCACAACCAATCCCGCCCTCACCAACCCCACTGTAACTGGCCATACTGTCCTGCTTAGAAATTTGACCCTTGTCGTCAACCTTCTGACGGTAAGGGGTCGAACGAGGGGACAACATCCTTTCATTTTCAACTCCATATCAACGACTTATTCATCTTCGCTGAGATTAATCGGTCACGTCCACTTGGTCTAGAACTTGCTGTACTCTGATTTGATGCGGAGCAAGAAGGATTGCTTGAGGTGATGCGGCTAATCATTGGGTATGGTATCTGGATCATGTTATCCGGGATCCTTCCAATCTCCGTCGAGGCCAGTCCCTGCCATGATTTTCCCTGGAAGCATCTTCCATCGGTGGAAGAACCGCCCATGTTTTTGGAAGCCCGCGAGGCCATGTCCCAAGGTCTCAGGAAGGAAGCGAGGGAATTGCTGCGAACTTTTATTCAGACAATACCCAAACATGAGCTGGCGGAAGGTGCCCGCTTTGCTCTTGCTTCGATAGTGGCTGATGGTCGTGATGCCGAAGACCGCTTTCTTGAAACCATTGGCAATTTGCAGGCAGCGCGTCAGCGATATTCCGATAGCTCACTTAGCCCATGGGCATTGTGTAGGGTCGGTGATCTTTATCAGCAAGGCGGCTGGTTTTACGAAGCAAAAGGCGCGTTTGAACAATTTCTGACAATCTATCCTGATCACCTTCTGACTCCGGGTGTCTTAAACGGTGCCGGCCTGAATTTTCTGAAAAACCAGCAAAGCCTTGAAGCGGCCTTAGTCTTTCGGCGTGTCCTGGATGAGCCTAGGTGGTCGGACTTTTATCTGGAAGCTGCATTGGGGTTGGCTGATGGTGCTGCAGGATCCAAAGCCTGGGAGCAAGCAAGATACTGGTATGAAACGGTTGATTTAGATTCTCCAGATCTGCTGCGGGCATCGTCCAGTTCCCTTTACCTTCGTGGTTTGACTGAATGGGAACTTGGGAACAAGAACATGAGTGTCACGCAGTTTCTTACCGCATTTAATCTTTATCCGAATGATCCTGATGGTGGACGTGCGCTGATTCAATTGGCTCAATTGATATCGAAACGTGGTGAGGAAGTTCCGGCACTGTGGTTTGCGAATCAGGCTATTCGGAGATTCCCGAGGAAAGAACCAGAATATGTTGGAAGGGGGGTATTACTCGGTTGGGCATTGTCGGATTTAGGTAAGGGGCCCGATGCGGTGTTTAATAGTGAGGTTCGACCGCGTTTAGCGGAATTGGGTATTGCCGTGCCCGTGACATGGAACGAATTCCGAGCTGAAGCCGCCAAACTGGCCATGGTTAGGAAACCTGAAATTTCGGGTATGGCGCGGTTTTGGATTGCACAAAGTTATGAGATTCAAGAGCGACGAAAAGAGGCATTACAAGGCTATATCGAGGTGGTGGTCAACTTCAGTGGAACGACATGGGAATCTCAAGCGGCCGAATCTGCCAAGCAACTCTTGACCCAATACCATACCGCGGGTGATTGGGTTTCGTTGCTTTCTTTCTTTGATACCTATCCTGGCATCTTCGTCCTGTTAAAACCTGACGCTCGTTTGAAGCTGATGATCGCTGAAGGATACATGGCTTTACATCTGCCAACACAAGCCTTGAGATGGTTTGATCGAGTCCTTGAAACCTCGCCCCCCCCTATTATTCAGGAAGCGGCGCTAGGGAAAAAGGTGTTTGTGGCTGAAGAATTGGGTCTCAGCGAGGCTGTCAGGGATGCTGGTCTAGAATATGAGCGTTTGTACCAGGATGGACCACAGCTTATTTCAGTCGCAGCCAGCCTTGGAAAGTTAGCGCTGGCAAATAAGGAGTATTCGGTAGCGCTGGACCACTACTCAAAAGTTCTCTCCCATGTCTCACTTCCTGAAGACAAACGGATGGTGATGAGGAAAATGCTCGATATTTTTCGAGCGTCTGGTGAGGTTGAAAAAGCTATAGACGGTCACCGCTGGCTGATTCGAGAGTATGGCGAGACAGCCGAAGACAGGGCCGTTCTTGGTGATGTGCTGTTCGATGCGGGTAAGTATCACGAAGCCGCCACCGAGTATGTGAAACTGGACGAATTGGATCCAGCGCCCACGCTCCAACTGTGGAAGAAATATCGCTTGGCAGTCAGTTATCGACACATCGGAAAAATCGCAGAGGCAAAACTATTATTGGATGAATTGATCGAAGAGAAAGGCTCAAGCAGTCGTTTGGAGAATGCCATCCGAGCGGCAGCCACTGCGCAAGACTCAGGATTTCTTTTGGTGGCAAAAAATGGAAAAAATCGTGCAGGCCAAAAATGACGTCGGTCGAGGACCTCTGACACTGACACGAGCGATTGTTCAACCGAGGTCCTTGCCGGTGCACCGTGAGTTACGACGGTTCGGTGACCATGGGTTGGAGATCCGGTCCATCCAGCTAGCTTTGGAAGCCAAGCTTCAAGAGAACGAACGGTGGCAAGGCTGGGTTGAGACCATTATTGAGAATCTTGACGAAGGCATCGTGGTCTCCGATGAAAAAGGGTTGGTCACATTAATGAATGGCCAGGCGGAGGTGATCCTTAATATGCCGCGTGCGCAGGTGCTTCGCCAGTCTCTTCATCATGTCTGGAAGAGTAGCGGAATGCCCACGGTTCCATTTTCATCCTATGAGCATCGAGGACGGGTGTTGCACGGCCATGAAATCGTGATGCAGGACAGAGGGCCTTTCTCCTTGGGGGCGATTCGCATCCTTCGTGATGTCACCCATGTTGTGGAGATGGAAGGACAATTGAAAACACGGCAACGCGTTGCTGCCGTGGGTGAAATGGTGAGGTGCGTGGCACATGAAATTCGTAACAAGATGGGCAGCATTGAACTGTTTGCCTCCCTTTTGGGAGGAACCACCCATGACGATGCTGAGCGGCATCGATCGGCCGAACAAATCTCCAAGGTTATCAGAACCCTTGATCAACTATTGTCGAATCTCCTCGTCATATCGAGTCCCCCGCAACTTCGAATCCGGGAAGTATCGGTCGAAGAGCTGATTCAGGGAACCGTGCAGATG
>JAYWMS010000411.1:0-8896 GCA_035873215.1 Nitrospirota bacterium
GAGCGAGAGTTTGTGTTTCTGGTCAAAGACGGCACTGTCGGGCAAATCTCGGTGAACACGTTGGTTCACTTTGACCATCTTGTGGAAGTCGAGGGTGACATTCAGGAGGGCATGTCCGTTGTCATCGAAGGGAATGAGCGGTTATTTCCGGGGCAGCCGGTGAGAATTTTACAGGATCCGGCCCAGTAATTCATGAATTTCATTCACTTTGCCATTCGTAATCCCGTCACCACCTCCGTGGGTGTCATCTTACTCGTGCTATTCGGCGTCGTGTCCCTCACCAAGCTCCCCATTCAATTAACACCCGATGTCTCTAAACCCGAAATTACCGTGCGAACAAACTGGAATGGAGCCAGTCCCCATGAAATTGAACGGGAGATTGTTGAAGAACAGGAGGAACAACTAAAGGGGGTTGAAGGACTTGAAAAGATGTTTGGAGAAAGCTCCTACAACTCAGCCAAAATCATCCTTCGCTTCCCGGCGGGGACCAACAACGATACTACTCTCCTGCGCGTGTCGAATCGTCTGAATCAGGTCAGAGAATATCCGGACGAAGTGGATGAACCGGTGATTAGCAGCGCTGATACGGCAGGCAGTGCCATGGCGTGGTTTATCTTTCTTCCGCTCGAAGGGAATCCGGTCAATATCGATACGATGCGTGACTTTGCGGAAGACGTGATCAAGGCTCGCTTTGAGCGGATTCGGGGAGTTGCGGCCTCTAACGTCTATGGAGGTCAGGAGCGTGAACTCCAAGTGGTCCTCGACCCGACCAAACTTGCCTCCCGTTCCCTGACGGTACGAGATCTGGCCCAAGCCTTGGATCAAGAGAATCGTGACTACAGTGCAGGCAACTTTGATGAAGGAAAGCGCACCTATGTCGTTCGCACGGTTGGTGAATACCAAAGTCCCAAGGATGTGGGCAATGTCATTATCACCAGACGGGAGGGGGCTCCCGTATACGTGCGTGATGTTGCCACTGTTGCCGTGGCTTATAAGGATGCGCAACACGTCGTTCGACAGATGGGCAGACCCTCCATTGCCGTGAACGCGATCCGCGAAACCGGAACCAATATTTTAGAAAGCATGACGGAACTGCGGAAAGCGGTACAGGAACTCAATGATGAAATCTTGTCGGATCGGGGATTCGAACTCTTTCAGGTCTATGATGAAACGGACTATGTCTATAGTTCCCTCGACTTGGTCCAACAAAATTTGGTGGTAGGAAGCTTATTGGCGATCACGGTCCTGTTCTTGTTTCTGCGCACGGGGAGCACGACGTTGGTCATTGGCCTGGCCATTCCCATCAGCATTATGGGGACCTTTATTGCCCTTTGGTGGTTGGATCGGAACTTGAACGTGATTAGCTTGGCCGGAATGACCTTTGCGGCCGGCATGCTTGTTGACAACTCCATTGTCGTGCTCGAAAACATCTATCGTCACCGGGACGCCGGCAAAACCCTCGCACGCGCCGCCTACGATGGGACGGTGGAAGTGTGGGGCGCTGTGTTAGCCAGCACCTTAACCACTATCGCGGTTTTCGTTCCTATTGTGTTTATCGAAGAACAGTCCGGTCAGCTCTTTCGCGATATTGCCATTGCGATTAGTGCCGGAGTGGGGTTGAGTTTAATCGTCTCCATTACAGTGATCCCTAGTCTTTCCGCGCGAATCTTAACCACAGCTCAAACACATAGACCGAACAGGGGGTCGACGTCCCGCTCACGTCGGGGTCGGACCTCGTTCGTAGAGCACGTTCACCGCTTGGTGGAACGATTCGGACTGACCTCTGACCGTCTTGCAAATTTTATCTACTTGTTGTGTGGAAGTGTGCGGTGGCGCCTCGCCTTGGTTTTGGGGCTTACTACGTTAGCGATATTGTCCACGTGGGCCTTACTTCCCAAGGCTGAATATCTTCCTGAAGGAAACCGAAACCTCATTATCGGAATTGTTTTACCTCCTCCGGGCTACAACACTGAGAATTTTGTGCGGATGGGGCACACTATCGAATCTGTACTTCGGCCGTACTGGGAAGCCGAGGAAGGGAGTCCGGAAGAAGAGGCTCTTGGAGGTTTCAGTATTCGCAATTTCTTTTATGTTGCACGGGGCCGGGCGGTGTTCATGGGAGCCCGGACGAAAGATGATGCTGACGTCCGGCGATTAATTCCTTTGTTTAAGCGTGCGACAGCAGATATTCCCGGAGTGTACAGTATCGTGTCTCAGCGAAGTTTATTCCAACGAGGTCTCGGTGAGGGGCGAAATATCGATATTGAAATCACGGGTCCGGAGATCACCACGCTGATTGGACTGGGCGGACAGATCTTTGGCCAGCTTAAAGGGTTGATCCCGGATGCTCAAATTCGACCGAAGCCGAGTTTAGATCTTGGAAGTCCGGAAGTCCGAGTTCGTCTCAAACGAGACCGGGCTGCAGATGTGCAGATCACCAATCAAGAATTGGGCTTTGCCATTAACGCCATGGTCGATGGAGCGAAAGCGAGTGACTATCAATACCAGGGTAAGGAGATTGACCTCACCATTCGTGGCATCGATAGCTATGCCGATCAAACTCAAGATCTCGAGAATATTCCCATTTACACGCGTGGTGGAAAGATGACGACTATTGGGGCTATTGCCGATGTGGATCTCGTCTCCGGACCTGAGCAAATAAACCACATTGAACGCCAGCGCGCGATTACCATTCAAATCATTCCTCCCTCTACAATGCCCTTGGAAACCGCCATGGATATCATTCATAACCAGGTCATTCAACCACTGAAAGACAGCGGAACGCTTGGACAACTGTATACCCTCAGATTATCAGGCACTGCCGATGACCTCTCCAAAACATACGATGCGTTGAAATGGAATTTTTTGCTCGCGCTGCTCATCACCTATCTCCTTATGGCTGCATTGTTTGAAAGTTTCTTGTACCCCTTCGTCATTATTTTTAGTGTGCCTCTGGCGGCAGCCGGTGGGATCTTGGGGCTGGCGATGGTCAATGCCTTTGTCACGTATCAACCGCTGGATGTGCTCACCATGTTGGGTTTTATCATCCTGATCGGGGTGGTGGTGAACAACGCCATTCTGGTGGTGCACCAAGCACTCAATTTTATGGATCCCTCTCGTCGAAATGCTACAGCATTAGATAGCAGCGATGCCCTGGAAGGCATGTCTCCACGCGAGGCGATTAGTGAATCCGTTCGCTCGCGGGTCCGCCCTATTATGATGAGTATGTTGACGACCACCTTTGGTCTCCTGCCATTAGTTCTCTCCTCGGGTGCCGGTTCTGAACTGTACCGAGGAATTGGCAGTGTGGTCTTAGGAGGACTGGTGCTTTCGACCGTCTTTACTCTTCTCGTGGTTCCCGCGTTGTTTAGTTTACTGATGGATTGGAAACTCAAGCGGCAGACCCAGCGGGGTCCGAAACCCTTGGTGGCTCAGGGAGTATCTGAAGCATGAACCTACGCGCACTTTTTGGTTTGAGTGTTGCCGGGAAACGTACTCCTCGACACCATTTCTTTCCCGCTATTGTTGTTGGGATTTCCGTGCTGTGGGTGGTCCCTGCCAATCAGGTTTTTGCTCAGGCCAAAGGTTCCACGTCTTCCCGTCTCCCGGAACTCCGACTGAGTTTGAAAGAAGCCATGCTGGCTGCGGTGAATGACAATCCCACGGTTCAACTATTCAAAGAGCGCATCATCCAAGCTCAAGATCAAGCCAATACCCAGCTTGGGGCCTTACTGCCCAATCTTTCCGCGACGATGAGCGGGGCGAGAAGACGGTTTTTTCTGAGTTCATTCGGTGGAGCTCCTGGGGTCTCCTCTCCTCGAGAATTTTACGACGCGCGCGCCTCTTTGACTCAGAACATTTTTAGCCTCAGCCTAATTCAAAAATGGCGAGCGGCAAAGATGAATATTGATGTGGCCTACTTGGATTCCGAGACGACGAAACGCGATATGATGGCCACAACGGGCCTCGCGTATCTGGAAACCCTTCGCGCTCAAGCTGGGGTAGCCGCTCGTGCCGCAGACGTGAAGCTGAATCAAGAACTCCTTCGACTGGCCATGGAACGCAAATCTGCGGGCATGGCGACGAGTCTGGATGTCACTCGGGCCCGGGTTCAACTGGAAAATGAAAAACTCCGTCTCTTAGTGGCCAAGAATGAATATGATCGCGCCACGCTGAATTTGATTCGGGCCATGGGGTTGTCATTTGATGTGAAACTGGTGCTGACTGATGAACTCAAGATGACAAAAGTGGCGAAGCAGACGGTGGAAGAGGCCTTGCGAGTGGCGAGGCAATACCGCGTGGAACTTCAGGCCCAGAAGAGGCGGGAACGGCTTGCAGCGCTGTCCTTAAGCTCCGTGACGATGGAACGGGTACCTTCCCTCACTGGTAGCGGAGACGTAGGGATGATCGGCAATCAAATCCCAAATGCCCTGACAACCGACAATGTGTCCGTACTGTTATCCATTCCGATTTTTGACGGCGGACAACGGGAAAGCCGCATCTCCGAAAACCGAAGTCTGGTTCGGCAGGAGTCAATCAAGACTCAAGATGTTCGCTATCAGGTGACGTTGGAAGTGAGGGATGCCCTACTTACGATAGAATCCGCCCAACAACAAGTGGTGGTTGCGCAAAAAGGGCTGCGTCTTGCATTACAAGAACTTGACCTCGGTCGCCAACGATTTTCTGTCGGTGTGGCTACCAACATTGAAGTGACGGATGCCCAAACCTCTGTAGCCCAAGCCAGGGACAATCTTATCGAAGGCTTGTTTAATTTTAATGCGTCACGAGTAAGTTTGGCTCGAGCCCAAGGTAGACTGGATACGCTGTAATTCGAATGTTGAAAAAGTCCGTCAGCGGCGTTCTCAGGCCTTTGTCGTCCTCACGTACTCCGAGTACGCTCCGGGCGCCAAATCCCCTGCGGCCTTGCTGAACGAACTTTTTGAACATTCGACAACTTAAATATTACACTAACCTACCAGCTACGATATTCAATACACCTGTCATGGCCTTGAACGATTCACAATTGCAACACGATATTCGCGTCCAAGCGAAAAAGCGCCGCACCTTTGCGATCATTAGTCATCCGGATGCCGGTAAGACCACGGTCACTGAAAAGCTGTTACTCTACTCAGGCATGCTGCGCACGGCGGGGATGGTTGGGAGTCGCAAGAGTGCCACGACGGCTACTTCGGACTGGATGGGGATGGAGCAGGAGCGTGGAATTTCCATCACGGCATCAGCCATGCAATTTGGGTACAAAGGTGTCGTCATCAATGTGCTGGATACCCCAGGCCATCAAGACTTTTGCGAGGATACCTATCGTACGTTGACCGCAGCCGACAGCGCTATCATGGTCATTGATGCCGCAAAGGGTGTCGAAACCCAAACCCGCAAACTCTTTGAAGTCTGTCGTTTGCGTAAAACGCCGGTATTGACCTTGATTAACAAAATGGATTTGCCGGGGCGTGCCCCGCTTGACCTGATGGCTGAAGTCGAAGAAGTACTGGGTATCCATGCGAGTGCCATCAATTGGCCTGTTGGATCGGGACGAGAGTTTGTGGGAGTCATCGACCGCTCTACTCGATTGATGTCATTGTTCAAAAAAATGGCAGCCGGTGGAGCGGCGAAAGCCAGCCGCACCGAAATCTCCTTGGATAGCCCGGACGCCAAGTCCTTGATTGATGAAGAATTACTCGGTCAAGTGAATCACGAAATGGAACTGTTAGAAGTGGCCGGCAATCCCTTTTCCCTGGAAGAGTTTTTACGAGGGGAGGTGACACCAGTCTTCTTTGCCTCGGCGTTGACCAATTTCGGCATTGAAAATTTCTTCGATGCGTTTGTGAACATGGCTCCCTCGGCGACTCCTCGCATAGCCGATCTTCCGGATGGTTCGGAATTGACAGTCGATCCCCTCGCCACGCCCTTTAGTGCCTATGTCTTTAAGTTGCAAGCGAACATGAATCCGCGGCATCGGGACAGTACCGCCTTTCTGCGCGTGTGTTCCGGCCGGTTTGAACGGGACATGGTCGTGAAGCATCACCGCTTAAACAGGGAAGTTCGGCTGTCTCGTCCTCATAGCCTGGTGGCGCAAGACCGCAATACGGTGGATATGGCCTACCCCGGAGACATCATCGGTATCATCAATCCAGGGCAATTTGCGATTGGTGATACGATCTCCTTAAAGGAAGACTTTACCTATAAACCCCTTCCTCAATTCCAGTCCGAAGTGTTTGCAAGGATTCATCCCACCGATGTCGGGAAACGCAAGGCATTTGATAAAGGTCTGGTCCAGATGGCCGCGGAGGGCACGGTGCAAATCATGCGAAGCCTGGACGAGTTGGAGTTTTTTGTCGCAGCGGTCGGTCGGCTGCAATTTGATGTGTTGCAGTTTCGCCTGCGCAATGAATATCGTGTGGAAACCCGCCTCGAACACCTATCGTTCGAATGCAGCGCCTGGTTGGTTGGTGATGTTGATACCTTTCGTCCGCCTTCCGATGCCATGGTGGTGAAAGATCAACTTGATCGCCCGGTTGCCCTCTTTCGATCCCCGTGGTCCAAAAACTTTGCCAAAGAACGCAATCCTGATCACGATCTTCTGGAGATGGGTTGACTCTTGTGGGAATGTTGAAAAAAGCTGTCAGCAGCGTTCTCGCCATTTTGCCGTGCTCACGTACTGTGAGTACGCTCCGGGCCTCAAAATGGCTGCGGCCTTGCTGAACAGACTTTTTTGACCATTCCCGCCGGCTGCTGATATTAATTTCGCCTAGGGCATTTATGGGCCACGTGAGAGAAATATTCAACAGGCCCCTTGTTGTTTGGGGGAAGCCCATGAAACATCCTGCGGATCTTATTAGTGTAGTGGTTGGAATTTTCATTTTCTTGCACGGCTGTTCCACGGGCCCAGTTGTTTCGCACGTCATCGTTGAAGATGCTTCCCGAATGATTCGGGTCGATGTCACCTATCGGACAGGCAAGGATGAACATAGCCATCCCGCCACGCTCTCCGTTCAAAAGCTTGATCAGGCACTACAATCCGTGACGGTCGAGTCTTCTTCGGTATTGCCGATTTCATTTCCAAAGGGTGGGTCTGAGGGGAAGGCGTTTGAGCCGAAAGAACGTGAATTCTTGGCAAGGCACGCAGTTCAGGCATTGAGTCGGGCCACTCCGCTTGAGGAGGTCATGTTTTTCTGGATCCATACGCGGGCCAACAACATTCGCGAAGTGACGTCTGGTAGTTTGTTTGTGCAAGACGATGATCTCCATCTGGTCCTGGCCAACTTTAAGTTCACGACGACGAGTCAGGGAGAAGTGGATCGTGCCAAACGTGACCCGCTTGATGTCTTAGGCCAAACCCTCTATTTCGTGGACCCAGGGGGTGGAGGAAGAACTCACCAGGCAACATTTTTGGAAAAGTGGTTTTCGCAACCACATCAACATCTCATCATTCCGTTGATGGAGAGGCCATCTCAACCAGCCGATTTGGAAGAAAAGATCAGCCCACTACCCACCACACCACAAGAGACTCCTCCTTCTTTGCGAGGGAAACTTCGGGAACTGCAGGCATTGCGAAACGAAGGGTTGATTTCGGAAGAGGAATATCAGCGTAAACGGAAAGAATTGTTGGAACGGTTCTGACCCTTTACCCTATTTTCGTCATTCCCGCGAAAGCGGGAATCCAGGTTTTTTATGGATATCCTTCTTGAGCTAAGGCCTCTGTCCCGTTTGGAAGGTTTGGGTGCAAAAACCTGATTAGGCTGGAATGTTGTGGCATTGAGCACAAAATGAGCACAATCTCCGAAACGAAAAACTTCGTTTCCTTTGATCGCGGATGATTAAGTTTCGTAGTCTTTTTTCCGATTTCAACTCTAAGAAGGGTGTCTCTGGGTGTGTATTTTACTCCTCAGAGGTGAAACCCTGGAAGCTATTTGGTTCAAAGCTCTCAAATATTTAGAGATTAATCTTTTTTATCCTCGAACCGAACTTCGCTATCAGATTCCCTAGCAGCTGAGACGAGTCATCTCATAGATTCTGAAAACATGTCATATTGCAACGCCACAAGAGAAGATTTACGAATTGGTTTGTTTATCAAGATAGTCGGTAGCTGGTTCAGCCACCCTTTTTCAACAAATAGCTTCAAAGTTACCAGTCAAAAGGATCTTGCCACCCTTCGGTCCCTTCGAAACGTCAAAATCTTATACGATCTAGAACAATCCGACCCTGCACCATCTTCAGAGGTCGAAGATACCAAAAATATTGAGCAAACAGTTCCTGCCGAGTCAACGCCCCCTTCCCATCCCGATACCCAAAATACCGATGGATCCACTACGCACCCTCTGGGATCACGAAAACAGGCGTATGCTGAAAGACGAGAAAAGTTGAAAGAGGCTGAAAAGGTCTATAACGAGGTCCTGAAACAAAATAAAACCTCGCTTCGGGAAGTATCCGCAGGGTATGCCATGGGTGTCCAAAAGGCAGAGGAATTAGTGTCAGTCCTGGGAGAGATTCTCCAAAAGGGAAGTTTAGTGAGCCTCATGGATCTTATGGGTTCGAGCGAAATCAGCGATGAGTTTCACTGCCATTCGTTGAATGTCGCGATGTTGGCCATGGTCATTGGGCAAGGGTTGGAACTCCCACAAGAGGTGCTATCCATGATTGGGATGGGAGGACTCTTCCATGATATCGGGGAACGGGAGGAAGTTGGGCAATGGGCTTCCAAAGGGGGCAAAAGAAACCAGGCCGAACAACAGTTGCGGCGACAGCATCCCGTTAAAGGACGAAAGAAATTGGAGAAGGGATTTGGGATTCCTGAACCTAGTCTCCAGGCCATTGCCCAGCATCATGAACGAATAAATGGAACTGGTTATCCGGTAGGGCTAAAAGGGGAGTCCATCCATCT
>JAYWMS010000416.1:0-7393 GCA_035873215.1 Nitrospirota bacterium
GGCTTTTGTTGTCTTCTGTTTGCGAGGCAACCAAGAGCGACGCGGATGGTGATTCTCCTGTTGTAGTGTACACACCAAGCGTAGTTGGGAGAGTATGAATTCGTCGATTCCACCTGGACGTTATCGGCATTATAAGGGTAAGGATTACCAGGTCCTGGGATGTGCCCGCCATTCGGAAACCGAGGAAGAGTATGTCGTCTATCGTGCGTTATACGGTGAAGGTGGTTGGTGGATTCGTCCAAAATTCATGTTCCACGAAATAGTAAATGTAGAGGGAAAAGAACTCCCACGCTTTGTGCTCGTGGAACTAGATAAGTCATAAGCGTGAATTTTTGAATAGGATGTCATCTGTAATGGTGCCTTTACGAGGGAAACCGGACTTCATTAGATTCCTCGATCATTGTCTTCAGCATTTCATTCCTAGGAGAGTACCTCTTTAGAATGGGTTGGAAACAACCGATTCTAGTCTAATGATGCAGAAATCATTCAGTTCTTCCACACATGATCGTTGCTGGTCAGACTAGTGCCTGTACGGGTGCTTCAGAATGTCATGAGCCGTGCAGTGCCACTTGAACCTTTCTTGAAAAAGATGGGCAAGAGTCATTGCATTGGCATAGGTTGTAGACAACATGAATGTGCCCGAGCCGTCGAATGCTGCTGAACCTCATGATGTTCCATCCAGTCATGTTCATCGTTTCTCATTTATCAAGAAGAGTTGGCGTATGAAAATTCTCGGTGTGTGTGGATTGCTTTGTTTGGCTGTTCCGGGACTGTGGCAGTCATCAATTCCTTCAGAGCCTTATGAGCTCTATCGGTTCGTGGCGATCGCAGATTCGCAATCTGGTCAATTTCGGTCGTTTCACCCTACACCGGCGATTGATAGTCAAGGCATGGCGATATTTCGTGCGAATCTTATCGATGGCGGGCAGGGTATTTTCATGGGAAATGAGGCCGGTCAGATTTCGATTGCTGATACGACAGGCGAATACCAACTGTTTCGCGGTACTCCGGCGTTGAGTCATAATGGGAAGGTGCTGTTCCAGTCTGATGCCAAGTCCGGAGTCGTCGGGTATTTTCGCGGATCAAATCCAGAACACGATTTTGTCTACGGGAATCCTGAATTCGAAAATATCGGTGAGGTGGCGATTAATAACAATGGCATGGTGGCGTTTAAGGCGAGGCGGAAATCCGGACGCGAGAAGCGGCGACAAGTGTTTCTGGGAACTGGGGGAACCCCTAAGGCTGTGCCGGAGTCCGCGCATAGTCAGGTCGGGGTTCCTGATTTGAACGATCGTGGGGCCGTGGTGTTTTCCACCGGAGCACAGGTGTTCATGAGTGATGGAACGACCACGTTATCCATCCTTAAAAAAGACAAAAAGAATTTTCTTTTTCACCGACCCGTCATCAACGATGAAGGGTCGATTCTGGTTCAGGTATCCCTCAGGGTTCAAGATGCCCAAATGGGAAAAAAGCTAGTGCTGGTCGATAAGGGAAAACAGACCGTGCTGGCCAGTACTGAAACTCAGTATGCAGAGTTTTTTGGTGCCCATTCACTCAATAATCACGGACAAATCGCGTTCAGTGCTTTGTTGGATTCGGGCATTACCGGGATTTTTACCGGTCCAGATCCAGTTCATGATACGGTTATTCTGCAGGGAGATGAGCTTGCCGGTTCTCGAATACTTGAGGGGCCGGTCTTGTCTAATCATAGTCTCAATGATGATGGTGTGATTGTCTTCTTTGCCCGTCTTGAAGATGATTCTGAAGGCATTTTTTTAGCCAAACCACAGGATGCTTCCTTTGCGTCGGTTTTAAGCGACGAGGATTTCTAACCGCGAAACGCTTTGGATCTTTTTCTTAATAAGTCCGCATTTTTTCTTCCCAGTCCCTGAGTGCTTCTCTCTCGTTGAAGTGTCTCCCTGCATTTGCTAAGCTCCAAGCCCTCCTTATCATATTCACCTACAATTTTATTCAATAAGAGGAAAAACAATGGGCGGACTGAGCCATGCATTGATTAGTGTGTCTGATAAGACCGGTGTCGTGGATATGGCAAAAGGATTGGTTGGATATGGGGCAACTATATTGTCGACAGGGGGGACAGCAAAAGCCCTGCGCGATGCCGGGATCAAAGTAACTGATGTGTCTGCCCATACAGGTTCCCCGGAAATCCTGGACGGACGGGTCAAAACCCTTCATCCCAAAATTCATGGAGGCTTATTGGGTAGACGAAGCCTACCGTCACATCTACAACAGATGCAGGAGCATGAAATTACCCCGATTGATGTCGTGGTCGTGAATCTGTATCCCTTTGAAACGACTATTGCCAAACCTCATTGTTCGTTCGAAGAGGCTATTGAAAATATCGATATTGGTGGTCCGTCGATGCTTCGGTCTGCAGCAAAGAATCATGAGGATGTGTTGGTGGTCGTAGATCCTGCGGATTACTCGCGCGTGTTGGATGGATTGGAATCTGGATCGGTTCCGGCAGCCTTGCGTCGAGAACTAGCCCTCAAAGTTTTTCAGCATACCTCACGATACGATGGACTAATTGCCAATTACTTGATGCGTCAGAACCCATCACCGGTAGACGAAAAATTTCCTGCCACCCTCTCATTCAGTTTTGAGCGAGTGGACACTCTCAGATATGGT
This sequence comes from Nitrospirota bacterium, assembly GCA_035873215.1. GTDB lineage: Bacteria > Nitrospirota > Nitrospiria > Nitrospirales > UBA8639 > JAYWMS01. The sequence continues at coordinate 2,650 of JAYWMS010000416.1, forward strand.
GAGAATCCTCACCAACAGGGTGCTTTCTACCGTGAAACTCGTGCGGCTGAGCCTTCCATTTCACACAGCCAGCTTCTGCATGGGAAGGCCATGTCCTACAATAATTACCTGGATGCCAATTCCGCGTTAGAGCTGGTGAAGGAGTTTTCGGAAACGGCGGTTGTTATTATTAAACATAATAACCCGTGTGGAGTTGCTCTTGGTGCCTCGCCGGTTGAGGCCTATGTGCGGGCTCGCGAAACAGATCCTATTTCCGCGTTTGGTGGAGTGATTGCCTGTAACAAACCTGTAGATCTAGCGATGTCTAAAGAGGTGACCTCTACGTTTGTTGAAGTCTTGGTCGCTCCTGAATTTTCCGAGGAGGCCTTGGCAGAGTTGAAACGGAAAAAAGACCTACGGCTGTTGTCCGTTGGCAGTCTAGATAATCCCACGCGAGAAGGGTTGGATCTCAAAAAATTGGTTGGCGGACTGATTGTTCAAGATCGTGACCTTGGCGTCTTGCCGGACCTCCGCTCGCTAAAGGTTCCGACAACACGGAAACCGGATGAAGCCGAATACGAAGCCTGTGCCTTTGCCTGGACAGTCTGCAAGCATGTGAAATCCAATGCCATTGTGTTCGCGAGGAATGGGCAAACCGTGGGCATTGGAGCCGGACAGATGAGCCGTGTGGATTCAGTGAAACTGGCGGAGATGAAAGCCACTATGCCGATCACGGGTTGCGTGATGGCGTCTGATGCATTTTTCCCGTTTCGCGATGGCTTGGATGCTGCGGCTAAAGCGGGGATCACGGCTGTGGTTCAGCCTGGAGGATCGATTCGGGATGATGAGGTCGTGAAGGCCGCTGATGAACAGCAATTGGCCATGATAATGACGGGCATGCGTCATTTTCGACATTAACAGGTTTTCCGTGAACTGTTATCCGCGATCCGTCAACCGTGAAGGGCAACATGGTTGAAAGAAAAATGATTTTTCTTTCTCGTCATTCCCGACATTTTTTATCGGGAATCCATCCTGTGTGTTTCCGAAAGATTCAAGGTTACGGTTCACCAGGTATTACTTCCGAATTGCGCTTTCCGGATTACCGTTTTCGGGGCACCGATCACGGATAAAAATCATGAAGATTCTCGTCGTTGGCAGTGGGGGGCGTGAGCATGCGTTGGTGTGGAAACTCGCGCAGAGCCCACGCGTCAGCAAAATCTTTTGTGCCCCAGGGAATGCCGGGATTGGTCAGATAGCAACATGTGTACCTCTAACGGTTGAAGATATTTCCGGGCTGGCAAGCTTTGCTGAGAAGGAATCGATTGCGTTAACCGTTGTCGGCCCTGAAGCGTCGTTGGCCCTTGGGATCGCGGATACCTTTCGGCAACGGAAGTTGAAAGTTTTTGGACCCACCAAAAATGCCGCCCGGGTTGAATCCAGTAAAGCCTTTGCCAAAGATTTAATGGTCCGCCAGCATATTCCGACACCAGAGGCTCGGTCGTTTGAGTCTCTGGCTCCAGCTCTTGAGTACCTTGGAGCTCGCCCTGTCCCAATTGTGATTAAAGCCGATGGCCTGGCTCAGGGAAAAGGAGTGGTTGTGGCACAAAGTCATGCCGAGGCCAAAGACGCACTGACGAACATGTTGGACCGACACGTGTTTGGAAAAGCGGGTCAGAGGGTGCTCATTGAAGATTGTGTAAAAGGGGAAGAGTTGACGGTCATGGCGTTTGCCGATGGAAAAACGGTGGTTCCCATGGTGGCCGCGCAAGACCACAAGCGCATTGGCGAAGGGGATACCGGGCCCAATACTGGCGGGATGGGCGCCTATGCACCCGCGCCGTTAGTGACATCAATGCTTCTCAATCGTATCCTGAAGGAAGTCCTGTACCCAGCTATCGATGGCCTGACGCGAGTGGGAAGTCCGTTTTATGGGGTGCTCTACGCTGGTTTGATGATTCATAACGGTGATCCATACGTGCTTGAGTTTAATGCCCGATTTGGAGATCCAGAAACACAAGTGGTTTTGCCCCTCCTGAAGACTGACTTGGTCGATATCCTCGAAGCTGTGGTGGAACATCGTCTGGACCAAATGAACATAGAGTGGTCTGATCAATCGGCGCTCTGTGTGGCGTTAACTTCAGGTGGGTATCCTGGGAGCTATGACAAGGGTTTTCCCATTTCTGGATTGGATGAGGACTGGACCCCGGAAGGAGTTGTGGTGTTTCATGCCGGGACCGCTGTGAAGGATACTCGAATCGTGACGGCTGGTGGTCGGGTGTTGGGTGTGACTGGAACGGGCGATGATCTTGCCGTTGCACGTGATAAGGCCTATTCGGCAGTACAGAAGATTGATTTTGAGGGGATGTATTTTCGGAAAGATATTGCCCATCGAGTCCTAGCAGGAAATTGAGAAAGCCCACCAAACGGTGTGACCTTTTGAATTGATATATACTGCGTGGAGGGTAATGAGTAAGAAGTAACCTTTTGACTTTCTACCCATGTCGCAGACCAGAAAAGCTGGACCAACATTTTTCACATCCTCGGTTTCTTTCTGTAAGGGTGAAGTGGTAACAGATTTTTGTGTCTAGTCTTCTTCACGTATCTCCTGACTCTTCTCCCTCCGTTATTCAGCAAGCGGCTCAATGCATAACCGATGGTGGTGTTGTGGCCGTGGGAACGGAAAGCTTTTATGCCCTTTCTGCAAGTGCGTTGAATGGGTGTGCTGTAGCCCGAGTCGCTGATCTCAAGGGGCGTTCCCCGGAGAAACCCATTCTGGTGCTGATCGGTGACGTCTCTCAAAATCCCTTGCTTGTCGAGTCCATTTCTCCTATTGCGGAGTTATTCATGAACCGGTTCTGGCCAGGTCCCTTAACGTTGATTCTGCCGGCTCGTGACGCCTTACCTGCAGAATTAACAGCAGGAACAAACACGGTGGGCGTTCGACTGCCGCATTCGGGATTTCTCCAGTCCTTGTTGAGGCAAACGGGACCTTTGACCGGGACGAGCGCGAATCAGGCCGGTGCAATGCCGAGTCGTACGGCATCCGAGGTTCAAGCGCAATTCAAGGAACAACTGGATATGATTCTTGATACTGGTCCTGCTCCTGGGGGGCAGCCATCGACGCTTTTGGCGATAGGCGAATCCATTCGGATCCTTCGTCAGGGCCCTGTGACACAGGGCGACATCGAACAGGTGTTGGTATCCCAAGGGCTCAGCCTTTCGAGTGAAGAAGCCTAGTCACTTCCTTGATCGAGAGAAGTGGTGTTTGAAGTAGTCTTTGGGCCTTGGTCACGTTCAAGGAAAGGTTCTGTGGCCTGACTAAGTCGGATTCAGCAATTGTTGCTGGTGTAAGTAACGGAGAGTGAGGTTCACGAAGTAATGTCAGCATCGCATGTCCAAAGTCCCACCGCGTGAGAGATTGAGGCCCGGCCACATGCAGAAATCCCACATCGGGTTTTTGAGCCAATTCCAATAATGCCAGCCCAAGCGTATCGACCCATATCGGGCAACGCATCTCATCTGTAAAGAGACGAACTGGTTTCCCCTTAGTGATTCCATCCAGGAGCCATCTGGATTGGTGGTCAAGGGGACTCGCCCCATAAATTAACGAGGTTCGGACAATCAAAGTTTCAGGGTTTTGTGTTGAGACGAGTCGTTCAGCTTGGGCTTTGAGTTTGCCGTATTGGGTGATAGGGTTTGGGGTATCCTCCTCCACATATGGGGCATGATCTCCATCAAAAACCACATCAGAGGAAACATGGATTAAACGAATTTTATGGGCACTCGTTGCCAAAGATACATGTGTTGCTGCTGGAACAATAGATTCTAGATTGTGAGGAGTATGATTTGAGCATGCCGTGTGGATGATTACGGACGGCTGCAGGCGTGTCACTAATCGGCGAATGTCGTCGGGACGACGCAGATCGCACTGGTGATACAAGAGGGTTGACAGATCTGGAGGATGTGTCGTGCAAAACGTGGCGTGAAGGTCCCATCCACTGGCTAAGTGAAGAAGCCGGGAACCCAGATACCCCGTACCGCCTGTGATGAGCAGTGTGCGATTTTTCTGAATGTGCCCCACAAAAAACTATTGTACTGAAAGTCAGGTTTCTTGTCGTCCTTTTAGAGCATGCCGTACAATGAATTGATATCATGGTGGATTCAACAGCGAAAATATGAGTGAGGGTGGTAGTACGTGAGTGACAAGCAAATGATCGATCTTCGGAGTGACACGGTTACGCAACCTACCTCAGACATGCGAGAAGCGATGGCCCATGCTGTCGTCGGGGATGATGTGTATGGTGAAGATCCGACAGTCAATGAGTTGGAAGCCACCGCTGCTAAACTCTTGGGCAAGGAGGCGGGGATTTTTGTACCAACAGGCGTGATGGCTAATCAACTGTGTATTCGGTTGCACACTCGACCGGGCGATGAAGTGATTGTAGAAGCCAGTGCACACATTCTTCGCTATGAGGGTGGTTCCGCGTCTTCCTTATCCCAGGTTCAGCTTTGTCCGGTGATTGGAGAACGTGGGCTGTTGTCACCCGAGGCGGTAACGAACTCGATTCGCCCCCAAGATGTGCATAATCCACCGACTACCTTGCTTTGCCTTGAACAGACCCACAATAGCGGTGGTGGCTCTGTGTACCCTCTTCAAACCATGGCGCAGCTTTCTTCTCTTGCTCGTGCTCAAGGTCTTTCAGTGCATTTAGATGGTGCCCGCCTTTTCAATGCTGTTGCCGCATCGGGTTTGGCAGCCTCAGAT
>JAYWMS010000419.1:0-3956 GCA_035873215.1 Nitrospirota bacterium
GGAACATGGCCGCGTCTCACGAACCATGTGGCACAGCCTCTGGCCCAACACACCGGAAGAACAGATCCCTATTCATACGGTGACCAATGGCGTACACATTCCGACTTGGATCGCGCCGGAACTCGCGCTGGTGTATAGCAAATACTTAGGGCCTGATTGGCTCCACTATTCCGACGACGCTGCCCTGTGGCAACGCGTTCTTGATGTACCGGATGCAGAACTCTGGGAAGTTCGCCAATTCTTGAAACGCAAGCTTTTCAGCTTCATCGGCCAGCGGGTGCGGAACGGATGGGCTGACGGTCGATTGGAGGCGCACCAGGTTATTGCCAGTGGCGCACTGCTGAACCCCTTTGCCTTGACGATTGGGTTTGGCCGCCGCTTTGCCACGTACAAACGGGCAAACTTATTGTTCTACAATCCCGATCGATTGAAAGCCCTCTTGCAGAATCCCCGGCAACCGGTGCAATTTATTTTTGCAGGCAAAGCTCACCCTGCTGACCAACCAGGACAGCAATTGATACATGAAGTGTATCAATACGCCAAAGATCCTGAGTTTGGTGGCCACATTACTTTCTTGGAAGACTATGACATGCATGTCGCCAAGTTTATGGTCCAAGGCGTCGACGTGTGGCTCAACAATCCACGGCCCCCACTTGAAGCCAGCGGAACCAGTGGACAAAAAGCTGCCTTAAATGGCGTGCCCAATTTAAGCGTGTTGGATGGTTGGTGGAAGGAAGGCTACGACGGCACGAATGGCTGGGCGTTTCCATTCCCTTCGGAAAAGCTTGATGAACCCGCGCAGGATTTACATGATGCCAAAGCTTTGTATCAGCTTTTGGAACAAGAGGTCATTCCACGTTATTACCAACGCGGACAGGATGGCATACCCCACGCGTGGATGGACATCGTCAAACAAGCCATTCGGACGAATGCGCCGCGGTTTAGTGCCCGTCGCATGCTCAAAGAATATGTGGAACGGTTCTATACCGCATCCGTTCCCCAAAAACCTTCCGTGGGGGCCACGGCCGAAGCCAGCATCGCACGGTAAGTCTACCGGTCTTTATTCATTTCGGAACTCTTTTCTTATCCTCTTCCCCGCTACCCAGTGTGACCTCTTCACTTTTTTCTTCTCAACGCGCATAATAACTGTCATCATGTCAAACGGTTCACCTTTCGATTTCATGCCCGGACTTTCTTGCCTTCTGTTCAAGCCACCTGTGCGCTGAAGGCCACGAAATCGATTCATGAAGGAGCGTGTCACCCATGATCAGAATATTGTTTATGGCCACTTTTCTCGGGAGCATCTTTTGGGCAGGATACTATGTGGGCCAGCAACCTCCCGGTGAGGTGAAGCACTCACTGCGGACCATGTCGGAAGAATTGGTTGAACGCGCGTTAGGCCTGGACGAAAGCCGCTTGAATCTTCAACGTGAATTCCTGGAAGCAAAATCTCGCATGGTCCAAGGTAAATCGGACATCCTGGATGGGCAGTATGATGAGGCTGCAGAGGAAATGGACCATGCATTGGACCATCTGAAGAAAGCTGTCACGTCTGAGGGTGGGACGGATTCCTCAACTATCAGCGATCAGATCATGGCCAAAATAGAGGAAATCAAGAAGGCTTTAGCCTCTGGAAGTGTCATTCCCCGAGAAATGCTTGATGACGTTCAGAAGGGCTTGGACAACTTGTTAGATGAAAATGTCTAGGTAGGTTCTCTACGATGGAACGCCAAGTGTACATTCACGAGTTTACACGCTAATCTTTGCTTACCTCGTGTTTTCTTTCCACCTCAATCCCTCACCACCCGCCAAAGAGATGCCCTTACCGTTCAACACCGATGAATGACCTAGTATTAACCACGTCTTTGAGCAAGGGCTACTAAGCGTTAGCCGGTTGCTTTTTCCAGGCTGCCAGAATGCGCTCTACCCGCATGCGTACGACCAAGTCCGGATCCTTCATGAGAGGCTTGACGGCATCTCGTCCGCGGGATTCTCCAATCTTTTCGAGCGCTGCCGCGGCGGTTAAGCGCGTCCACCAATCCTGGTCCTGGAGTAACGCAATCAGCGGGTCGACCGCTTGTGGGTCTTTGATGTCGCCGAGCGCCAGAATCGATTGTTTGCGCACAAATTCGTCTCTGTCCGTCAACGCCATGATAAGTTTTGGAACGGCCGGGGACCCGAGGTCGACCAGCGCCCGCGTGGCATCATCCTTAAATTCATCATTTCGCAACGTCGAGATGAGCGGATCCAGCACCCGCTCGTCATTGATCTTCCCAAGCGCTCGAAGCACATATTTTCTGGCATCCCAATCGCGGAGCATTTTAACCAGGCTTTCCACCGCGGGCGAGCCGATTTCGGCCAACGCTTCAACGGCCGCTTCGCGAACCTGCCAGTCTCCGTCACGCAAGCACCGCACCAGCGGTTCCACACACCGTTCATCGGCCATCTCTCCTAACGTGATGACCGCTTCGCGACGGATGACCCAATCCTGGTCTTGAAGGAGGTCGATTTGGATGTCAATTTCATCCTTAACGACGTCTTCTTCCAGAACTATTTCTTCTTCCTCCTCCGCAACCTCTGCCCCACCATCAGCCATAGCCTCCACTTCAGGCGAGGCCGCCTCTGGTTCTTCCATCAGGGAATCAGCCATGTCATCGACTAACTCATCTGTCACCAATTCCTGCCCATCAGCTTGAGCTTCAGGTTCTTCGGCAGCCTTCATCTCCTCACTCATTGCTACTCCCCTTTCTCTAACCCGCGTGGAACAGTGTTACGCCCCATCCACTCAGGCTGCTTTTCCTTTTTTGCCCGCCGCTTGTGCGATACGGGCGGCACGACCACGTATTTTTCGTTGACTTCGTTTGAGCCGTTTCCGTAAGGCTCTCAAGGAATCATCTCCTTCGGGATTCTCAGTCTTCCCGAGTGCTGTGCGCACTTTCTCTTGAAGAGCTGTTTGATCTTCTTCTACACTCCGGCGTTTTGCCATCGTCGTCCCCTTTGATTATCACACCATCCTGGTTAATCGCTCACTATTGGAATTTATTAGTCTAGATAAGCTATTTGATATGTGTCAACTTTAGGTTGGGACAATCTGCTCATTCATTTTTTGGCTCTGTCGGGGGGAATCCATCCCTAAATTGGCAACCCTCAGCAACACAACCAGGTTGTTCGAAATCCGGCACACTGGTTACCGTCTCCGTTTTTTACAGAAACTCCGCTCATAGGCAATCACTTTCCATGCCTCTTCCTCGTTGATGGTCACAGGTATCATAGGGATCATACCCGTCCCGGGACTGCCATTTTTCAGAACCCAAAACAACTCTCCGTCACTCCGACGCTTCTGAAACTGACAATTCGTAAAATCACGAGGACTCGGATTGAGCTGGCGAGCGGCAGGACCATTGCCGTCACCTTCCTTACCATGGCAGGTATGACACCCTCCTTTGCCCTCATATACTCTTTTTCCTTCAGCAATAATGTGTTGAGTCGCATTTTTTGTCGGTCCAAACGGAGGCACCATCTGTCTGGCAACATTTCTCTCCATGACCGGGACTCGCGCCTTGAGCGGCTCATATTCCGCAGCATTCACACTCCCCTTGGGAGACAACAGTGCGCCAAACAATATAATCACGATCGTATACTTCGACATGCCCTTCCTCTTCCACCTATTTTGTCGCAATTTCTTGGTCGACCCCATAATGCAAAGCCCCGTTTAGGATGATTCCTAAACGGGGCTTTTTCACAAGTACACTATTATGAAATCTAGTCCATCATGTGACAAGCAGTAACCACTACTTTTTTTTCTTTCTCCATTTGGCACAGAAGGATCGCTCATAGGCAATAACTTTCCAGGCTTCTTCTTCATTAATGGTGGCTGGAATCATCGCAACCATGCCAGTGCCCTTACTGCCGTTTTTAATGATCCAGAACAGTTCACCATCTTTTCGTTTTTTATG
>JAYWMS010000427.1:0-1604 GCA_035873215.1 Nitrospirota bacterium
TTTTACTTTCGGACCACGGACGTGACGGGGATTGTGGAATTGAACGAAGGGGTGGAGATGGTAATGCCGGGGGACAATACGACGTTCACGGGGGAATTGATCTCACCGATTGCCATGGAGGCGGGAGTGCGCTTTGCGGTACGCGAAGGGGGACGCACGGTAGGTGCCGGCGTGGTCACTGAGATCTTGACGTAGGAGGGGGGAGGTAGCTGTGGTAAGTGTCGATCAGCGGATTAGGATTCGGCTCAAGGGCTTTGATTACCGAGTGCTTGATCAATCAGCGAGAGAAATTGTTGATACGGTCAAGCAGACGGGAGCTCGTGTGGCTGGTCCTGTTCCTTTGCCTACGAGGATAGAAAAATTTACGATTCAGCGCTCTACCCATACCGACAAGAAGTCACGAGAGCAGTTTGAAATTCGTACACATAAACGATTGCTCGATATTATGGAGCCGACTCCGGAAACCATGGATGCGTTAATGAAGTTAAATCTGGCAGCAGGGGTAGATGTTGAGATAAAACTCTAGTGCTAATAATGTGACTGCTTAAGATGATTTGGAAGGGTATGTGGTCGTTTCTATGAATGCGTTAGTCGGAAAAAAAATTGGCATGACTCAGGTCTATGACGATGACCGACGTCTTCATCCTGTGACCGTCATTGAGGCGGGTCCTTGTGGGGTCACTGCGGTGAAAACGGCTGAGCGACATGGATACGATGCGGTTCAAATTGGCTACCAAGAGGTCAAGGAACGAAAGTTGACCAAGGCTGAAATCGGTCATCTTCGTGCCGGCGGACATGGGAAGGTGTGGAAGTACTTGAAGGAGTTTCGTGGCGTCCCTTCCTGTCAGGTGGGAGATGCGGTATCTGTGGGCATCTTTGAGAAGGGTGAGCGGGTTGATGTGCAAGGTATTTCAAAGGGGAAGGGCTTTCAAGGCGTTATGAAGCGACATAATTTCGCCGGTGGCCCTGCAACACATGGATCGATGTTTCATCGCGCCCCAGGTTCAATCGGTAATAGTTCTTACCCATCTCGCGTATGGAAGAACAAGAAATTGCCAGGCCACATGGGGAGTGAGCGGGTGACCGTTCGAGAGCTAACGATTGTGGATGTTCGCAAGGAAGAGAATTTACTCTTGGTCTTGGGGGCAGTGCCGGGACCTCCTGGAGGCATTGTTATTATACAAAAAGCCTCACGCTGATTTGGTCATTAATTTAGGAATATTTTGCTCATTATGTTTGGCTCATCATGAAAGAAGATATGGAACGTAGTACTCCCAGCGGTGATGCTCCCCTAAGTGGAGCGGTATTCAATAAGCCACCCAATTCTGCAGTGGTACATGCTGCTGTTGTCATGCAATTGGCATCGCTTCGCCAAGGAACGGCCTCGACCAAAAGCCGTGGCGAAGTGAGTGGATCTGGCCGAAAGCCGTGGAAGCAAAAACATACCGGCCGAGCCCGGGCTGGTTCGAATCGTTCGCCCGTCTGGAGGCATGGTGGAATCGTATTTGGGCCTCGTCCTCGGAAATATAATACTGATATGCCCAGGACTGCCTATCGTATCGCGATTCAAAGTGCGTTGTCATCGAAGCAGGCTGCCGGTGAAG
>JAYWMS010000483.1:0-13395 GCA_035873215.1 Nitrospirota bacterium
GCTGGGAGGCATTGGTACGATCAGGGCATCCGGTGTAGGAGGTACGGCCACCGGAGCGTACATGGGAGGGTTTGGTGTGTTTTTTTGTTCCTGACTACGGATCGCGGTGTCCCATTTATCGTGAGCACTTGGAGGGGGAGCTACTTGTGAAACAGGGGGGGGCGGCGTTGTTGGAACCTGAGCTGGGCGGGGAGCTTCCCCTCCGTAGGGCGGTTCGTGTTCAAGGGGGGTAGCCGCTTGAGGTGAAGGCCCTCCGCTTGAAGATGCCGCGGGCTCTGGTTTTTTATCCTGGGACTGGACTTTAGGTGTCCGAAGTGGCGTGTTCAAGGGCTCAGGGTTTGTAGCGGTGGAGGGGAATGCTGGTTCAGGTTCTTGGAACGCTCCAAACCAGTCATCGTCTAGGCTCGGTTGGGTGGGGCGTGGTGCATGTTTTTTTTTCGTTGGGGACGGAGTAGTGGGTACTTCGGGCCATGGCATTGACCTCGGCTTGGCTACAGATGGATCTTTCGGTTGTATTTCATCTCGCATGTCCCCCTTGTTCTCAACCTTGGATGCTTCAGGCTCAATGGCGAGGGATGTGTCTTGTTGATCTCTGTTCGTCGAGGGACGTGGATGCTGGGGGCTTTCAGGCTGGTTTTGCACGGGGATCAATGCTCCAAGATCAGAACGGAACAACACGCAGGAGACGGCAATACGCTCTGGAATAACGGCTATTAAAATATAATGAAGTTTACGCCCCCGCCACCTTCAAACTTGTCGGTTCCGGAAAGAGGAAGCTTAAAAGTTACAGATACAGGAATGGGTATCTCAGCTGGGTGTATGAACGCGAAAAGTACCTTTTTATTAATAGGGTTCTCGAAATTTTGGTGTTGCGCAGCTTACCTCTTGATATGCCGTTGTTTTTGCTCCAACACGAAATGCCTCTCATCGTTGTTCAGATAGTGACAATTCGTATGAATTCATAGGTTTTAATCCTCTGTCTCACATTCGTGAATTCTTCCGTTCTTCTTTTTCGGTCAGCTTTGTTTTCGCCGGGACTTAAAAGCAAGGTTAGTATCCCTTCCAAACCCTGTTTGCATGCTCTCTTTTAGTCTCGTTTTATCACGTGTAAATGCCTGGGATGTAATGTCAGGTTTCCTTGCGCGATCGAAACTCCATTGTAAGTCGTTGATTTGTTTTTGAAAATGCAGCGTTTCTGGATTCCTTTCACAAATTTGTGTCTGATATTTTTACGATTTCCCTCAAGTTTGTTTGATGTTTTCCCAAGTCCGCCTTTCTTCAAACATCAATACTTAATTGTTTTTATTGAAGATTTTTTGCTTTCCTCGATTCATTTTTCCTTCGGCACAAGGATTGCTGAATAGGGTAGGCAGATCCCAATTACTGGGGACTTGGGAAATCAGGAAATCCCTCATGCGAATGTGTGACAAGTGTCAAGGATCAATGGTGTTGGAACGGGCTGTGGATCTTGAGGTGGGCTTGGCCATCATGTTGTTTGCCTGCGTAAATTGTGGCAGACGGACTGCAGCCGAAAATTCTCCCTGGCCTCTGGCCAACAAACGTTAAGGAGGAACCAGTCATGAGTCTTGCAACTAATCAGCCTCGGCCTTTGACGTACGATGAAAAAAAAGCGGCAGAAGCGGCATTTAGAGGTGCTCCTTTTGATTCCAGCTGGTCTGAATCAGCTCTCAAGGTCTACGAAGGGCTTCGCCTTGCTATCGCTCGGCGTAAACATGCGGCAACAACGCCGTTTGATGTCTCTCGCAATTAAAACGCTTGGCCGCCAGTTATTAGGTTTGTGAATTTAGCCAACTGTGTTGCAGGGGACGAAGGGAGGCTTCATCGTATGGGACTTCATTCTCATTGTGAAAATCTGGTACGCTCTATAAAAGAGATAGAACGATTGGCACAAAGGAGGCACGCGATGGCTGCGCCCGAGATCTTTATCAAGGCGGTACAGCATGAACCTATCCCGTGCACGGTCTCAGACTGTGTGGGCTATGTTGATTGTCTTGATGTGTCCCAAGCTCATGATCGAATCAAAACCTTTCATTTACATTGCAGACTTTGTGGATGGGAGGATCAAGTTCAGGGCAAGGAAGATCATAGCGTTCCTTGGGATGGAGCTGAACTCCAAGCGATCATCGACGAACACTTACTCCACCTTCAACCCATTTGTCCGTTTGATCAAGCCCCCGTCGTTTTTACCTCACTTCCGAACCCACGTCGACGCGCTCGTTATCGAATCGCCTGCTATTATTGTGGATGTCGTGTAGAAATGGATTGGCCCCCGCAAGAAGCAAAGTGGTAGTTCATCCATTGTTCATTTTCACCAGGGTTTCCACCTTCGTAATTCTTCAGCCCTTCTTCTGACAGGCCCCCCCATCCTTCAGAATTCCTCACAATTTTCTTAAGATGACAGTACGAGAAATTTTTGGTAGGAAAGTAAGGAAAGGGGAGCCACGCTCGTGAAAAAAATAAAGCGCAAGATGAAGGTGTCGCGTGCTCGACGTCCATCTTTTGTCGTTGGATATGTGGGGGAAAGCCCACCACCTGGTTTTCTTTCGGCTTGGTACAATCAAGAATATGGTGGTCCTCTGCATATTCGGTTCTCCAGTACGCAGTCATTCGCCATCATTGAAGCGTCCCATTTGGATTGGAAAGCCGATATTCAATTTGAAAGTTCACCTGATGAGGTGTCTCAACTGCGGGCCCAGATCGGTTGGGACCATCCGGGATTAACACAAGTGTTTGGTACATCCAGAATCGGAGTCTCGCGAATGGATGGAGTACTCTTTGTTGCCAGACTTATTCGCGGCTTGACGCTGTTGACCGAAGGGACGGCGTATGATCTGGTTTCAGGGTTGTACTGGAATCCATCTGATTGGAGCGATCGTTCCTTGGTGCAATTTCACATAGCTGATCATGTTCATGTGCACCAGGAGGAATCATTGGCTGATGGACGACAATGGTTTATCACCCGGGGAATGGGCAAGTTGGGACAGGAAGAATTGGAAGTCTTTCGACCTCGTGGGTTGCCCGAGCGCCCCACGAAGGAGCGTTTATTGGATTTTGCTCATGAATGTCTCTTACTGGGGAAGAGTCCGAAAGTCGGTGACCTGCTTCATCTTCGCGCTCAGGAAATCGTCGCTCGTATTGTCAAACATCGAACGATTTCGATCGCAAGTGGCCAAGTCAATGTCCGTGAAGTTTGTTGGGATTGACTGCCCTGGGCACACTCTCTTCTCGCATCAAAATTCCTAGCCAATTAAGAAAGACTGTTTCCCGCCGATACAGGAACTGTTGACTAATTCAAAATTCTCCTTGGGCATTACATCTGTTTCATTCAATGACTACTCAATAAAAAAAGGGGTTATTCAATAAGTTTCGGTCAGAAAGGCCGCAGGATCGTTTGCACCTGAAGCCTAACCGAAGTATGTGGGCAACGGGCCGAGAAGGCCGCTGGTGGAATTTTTCAGTAGACCCATTCAGTTAGCAGACTTAAGAGTCTGAGACCAAGCCGGGCAGGATGCCTCGTTTGGTTCGATCTTCCTTCACGGATGGAGAAAAAAATGTTTAAAAAGCTTTGGACTGGTAAAAAAAATAGCCCAGAAACCCATAAGCACTCCAACTCAATGTCCTCAAAGAGCCAAGAATCGACCGGAGAGTCTCAAGGCGTCGCTGCAGAGACCGTAGCCAAAATATTACAGATATTAGGACGGCATGCATTTGATTTGGATAAGGGGAATGCTGAGACGTATGGAAAAGAATTTGATCGTTGGTCTCGGCACGTGTTGTTGGGGTCTCAGACGTCTGACGATCCAGAAGATGCTGATCAGACGGCAAACGGTCGAAGAAACTGGGGAGGAATATGCCAGTTTGTAAACAAGCATCGACAACAGGAGAAAAACTATGTCGTGAAGGGGTTTGATGTGCTGCGGGACGTGATTTGGACGTTTACGCGCACGGTGAGTCAGGCCTTTATCCAAGATTCAGACACGGATGTGCATATGCAGTCTCATATTGGTCGGTTACGCTCTGCAGTCGCTACAAAGAGCCCAGAGGAGCTGAAGCGTGAAGTCCTGGCAGCAGCGGAAGGGCTCAGTCGGTTGCTGGAAGACCGAACTCAACAGCAACGCACTCGGATGGAAAGTTTGGGAACCAAATTGCGCGAAGTGGAAGAGGATCTTGGTCATGCGAGAAAACAAATGGCATTGGATTCGTTAACTCAACTCTATAATCGCGCAGCCCTGGATGAGCAAATGGAGCGCGTTTGCGCGCTGAGTGTGCTGTCTAGTTCTCCGGCTTGTGCCATAATGATCGATATAGACCATTTTAAGAACGTCAATGACACCTATGGGCACAGGGCTGGTGATTCAGTCATCGCGGAAATGGCCAAGCGAACAGTTCTTGCATTTCCTCGGAAAATGGACTTTGTCGCGCGTTACGGCGGTGAGGAATTTGCAGTCATTGTTCAAGGCACCTCCCTTGAAGACGCGAAGGGAATGAGCGATCGTCTGCTCATGGAAATACGTCAAGATTGCATCGTCCACGAAGGTCTTGAATTGTGGGTGACGGGATCCATAGGCCTTGCTGGGTTTATTCCTGGGGAGCCGGCAGGGGGTTGGATCGAGCGGGCGGATCAAGCACTCTATCGAGCCAAGCAGAATGGCCGAAATCAGATATGCTTGGCTGGTGAATCGCAGTCTGCTTTGGTCGAAGTGTAGAAAGTTCTGTTTTGTTCGAATAGCTTTTCTCGTCTAGGGTAACCTTCTTTTTTTTATCTAGTCTTCATACACATACGACAGTCCGAAACGAAACCAAATGCCTGGAGATGAAAATCCTGCATACTCTTCGTATGACGCATTCAACAGATTTTCTATGACTCCAAAGATTGACCATGTTTGCGTCACTCCATAGGTCGCTGAAACATCAGTGCGAATGTAACCAGGTACGATCGATTCGCGAGTGGGAACCTGAAAGTCCGTTCGCCGACCAACTCCCCGAACCTGCCCTCGAATCGTGAGCGCAGAGAGGGGCTGGGACTCGATCACCATACTACCAGAAATTCGTGGTCGATTCCGCAGGACAGCCCCGGATCCCCCAATATTGGATTCCATGTAAGTCAACGAACCCTTTATGGTTAATGTAGGAAGAGGTAAGGCTGTGAATCCTACTTCCACCCCGTGTGTCACGACTGTATCCAGATTAACCAGGGTAAACGTGCCTTGATTGGCAAGGATGGGATCGAGGTCTATCAGATCCTTAAAGCGATTGTGAAAGTAGGTAAGTTCGAGAGTAAAGCGTGAAGACCACAGATTCTGCTGAAGACCTACGTCCCAAGTCCGACTGGACTCTGGATTCAAGGAAGCGTTTCCCGTGAGCGGATCACTCAAGGCATTGAAACTAGGGAGCTTGAACCCATGGCCATAGTTAGCACGCACTATGGTGTCGAGGGTGGCATGGATCGATAGGCCTGCACGAGGATTCACTGTGATAGGGAAGCCTTCCGGGCCGTCTATCCGTGTACCAACTGTCAAGGACATTTGGGGGATGGGAGAATACAAGATTTCCATGAATCCAGCAGGTGTTGCGCGAGTTGCATTGAAGGCAGTGGAACTATCCGCCGGGAAACCTAATGCCGTTAGCTCCTGGGTGCCGGTTCTCTTACCCTGTTCTGTAATGATTTGCCAGCCACTCGCCATTTTCCAGCCAGACGTGAGAATGGCATTGACAGTCCACCCCAATCGGTAGCGAGTGAAGGTGGTCGTAAAGGTTGTGGGTGGAATCTCAAAGGTCGCTGGCGTTCTTTTGACACCGGGGTTATCGACATCCTGTTGTCGATAGAAGACATTGGCTGATAACTCATGAGTTACTTGATGGGTTAGGTCCTGTGATAGCGTGAAACCCGCGACAAGTTCGTCGGTGTGCCGATGTTCCAGATTGCGCAGAATCGCTGACCGTGATCCGCCGCTACCTTCTGGAAATAACCGAGTGGTTGTGTTGGAATATTGGCTAGTGAATCTGAGATGAATACCCTCGTATTTCGACCACTCGAATGAACCACCCACGTTTCCTGCGGTGAAACGGTCTCCATTTGCTAAATCATCATTGCGAGTCACGGCGGCGGTACCCGAGTAGCGAAGATGCCGATTCGTTCCATCGGTATGGAGGACGCCTCGTACATATCCGAATTCACCACCTTCTATCTGGGCCCGGGTGGCCGCCTGCTCCTGACCGGTATGCGTGATGATGTTGATCACGCCAGCCATAGCATCGGAGCCGTATTGAACGGAGGCCGGTCCACGAACGACCTCAATTCGGGCGATGCGTTCAGGAGTAAGGGTTGCTAAATCGACGGATCCCCCCCGTTGGTTACTCGAGTCATTGAGTGGGATACCATCGAGCATGACCAATGTGAAGTTCGGATCGCCACCACGAACATATAAAGAACTTGTACCACCACGCCCTCCCATTTCATCCACAAAAACCCCTGGCACTTGCTGCAAGATAGTTGCCAATCGATTGGCTTGCTGATGCTCGATCTCACTTTTCGTAATAACTGTGACCGAAGCGGACGCTTGGAGGTAAGTCAAGGGTATGGGGGAGGCGGTTACGACGATGGGTTCTAGTGTATTTAGGGGGATATCCTCTGCCCAAGAGTTGCATGCGCTCCAAAGGAGGGCAGAAACAAAGATTAGGAATGATAAGAGGGTGCTGGCAGGGGTGGATCGTTGTGGATTTGCGTGCAGGATGCTTCGCTTGGCTGGGCGGAACTTGGTTGAATCGAAGAACTGACGGAGAAAGACATTATGTTTCAGAGAATCCGTAGGAGTGGAAATAGGAAGGTACGGTAACAATTTTGATTCCTAATTTAGTGAGGCTGTTGTACGGTAGCGTGGTCATTGACACAAGCGAATATCTCGGCACAATTGAAAGAAAATGGAACAGGATTGCCTTTTCTGATGGTCAAGGCGATATGGAAATGGAGGGTAAAAAAGGCCAACATTTATTTGGTAGCCGTGTCGTACGCCTTGAGGAACAATGGCAAGGGTCCATACTACAATACAAAAAACAGCTTCAAGATCGTGAACGATTTCTGACTCATATTGGGGAAGGGAAGTTACTCGTGGGCTCTTATACGTGGATAGTTGTCTAATGATGGACATCATGGGGCAAGTGGGAGTCACGTTTGACCATAGGCTGTTCGAGCAGTTGCCCATTGGGGTGTGTATTCTCCAACAGAATGGAACCATTCTCGTGTGGAACGGAAAGATAGCGAAATGGACTGGATGTGATAAACATAGCATGGTTGGAAAAAATTTCTTAACCGTATTTCCTGATGATGCAACGTCGGGGTATTGGAAACGAATCGAACAGGTGTTTGAAGGTGGTTCTCCTGTGAGTCTCTCATTTCCAGTGGATGCCCCGTTATTTTTTACGCCAAGCCATGGTCCCACCGATTTGGTCCGACATGCGACTGTCAGTGGCGTGCCCACTTCTCGTCCAGAACAGTACCTTGCCTTAATCGCGATTGAAGGGGTTTCCGAAATTACCCGGTATGATCAAGCGGATTGCCAGTTCCATGAGCGCATATTGCAATCCGCGGGCAGCGGGATCATTGGTCTTGATTGTGATGGCAATATGGCATTTGTGAATCCGGCTGCCATTCGAATGCTTGGATGGGAAGGTCTGGACGTGGTCGGACGTAGTTTGCATGATAATCTTCAGTGTCAATGTCAGGAGACGGAAGGAAAGGTCGCATCTGCCGGACCTCTGTGTGCAATGACAGCTCTACCTCAGCTCGGTACTAGTCGGCAAGTGGCTGAGGATTGGTTTACCCGAAAGGATGGGACACGGTTTCCAGTGGAATTTGTCAGTACCCCGATTCTTGAGGACGATGACATTGTGGGGGTCGTGGTGACGTTTAACGATATATCGGACCGTCGGTGTATAGAACAGGAAGTGTTGCGGTATGCGGTAAAACTTGAAGAGGAAGTTGATCTCCGAACTGGACGCATTCGCCAGTTAAAAAAACGCCGAATGGAAGTCGAAAAACTAGCGGCCTTGGCACAAGTGGCAGCCGGAGTGGCACATGAGATTAACAATCCGTTGGCTGGAATAAAAAATGCCTTTCATTTGGTGAAAGGGGCGGTCCCTAAAAATCACCGGCATGCAGGTTATGTCAAGAGAATCGACGAGGAGATCGAACGAATAGTAGGCATCATTCGGCGCATGTACCAGCTTTATCGCCCGGAAGCTGTAGAAATGAGATCCGTCCAGATTGCTGATTTGATTCAGGACGTGTGTTTAATCGTAGACAGTCAGCGTGAGGCCAGAAAGGTAAGCATTAAGATTGACCTGCTGCATGGTCTTCCATGCGTTCGGGTATCGGCTCGTGATCTCACGCAGGTTCTTTGTAATGTGGTGCAGAATGCCATTCAGGCCTCGTCTGTCGGACAACAGGTGACCATCTCCGCAACCCAAAGTGAAACCGCTATTTGCATTTCCATAAGAGATGACGGGGCCGGCATGACTCCTGATGTGTTGCCACACATTTTTGAACCATTTTTTACCACGAAGCAAGGTAGTCCCCAAGGTGGAATGGGCTTGGGGCTTTCGGTTTCGCAAAGTTTGTTGGAAGCAATGGGGGGAGAAGTGTCTGTCAAGTCGTTAGTTGGTTCTGGATCGACATTTTCTCTTAGAGTGCCAATGTCACCAACGGCTACCCAATCGTTTCCCTCGACCTTAAACTTTGTTGAAAGGACCTCGCAGCATGGTTAATCCGGGAAGAATTCTCCTAGCGGATGACGAAGACACGTTTTTGCAATCAACGGCTGACTTGCTTCGGGATGTGGGGTATGAATGTGATTGTGTGAATGATTCGATGGCCGCTCGTGAATGTCTTAGTAAGGAGGACTATGATCTCTTGATCAGTGATATCAATATGCCCGGTAACGTACAACTCGAATTCCTCAAAGAGTTGTATCAGCAAGATCAGTTCTTACCATTGATTGTGATTACAGGGTATCCGTCAGTCAATACTGCCGTAGACTCGTTTCGGCTGGCAGCGGTGGACTATTTACAAAAGCCGATTGATATTCAAGAACTAGTGGGTTTGGTGAACAAAGCGACGCAAAAGAAGCACTTTCTGCGATCAATTCGACGAACTCGACACGAAATGCAAACATTGACCGACGCCCTGGAGCATCTTGAAACCTCCGATCTTTCTAGCAGACTGGGGCGAGAAAACCAGACGCAGGGAATGGCATTGGGGGCGTATTTTGAGCATGTTGTGGGGCATCTGGCTTCGGTGTCGGTCGGCCTTAAGAGCACGATTGATCAAGTCAAAGGGGAAGGTTTGGAATCGGAGCCCAGGGATATGCCACAGAGTTTTTGTCCCGCCTGTGCCCAGTATCGAGAAACTTTGTACCAAACCATGCAAGTATTGGCTAAGACTAAGGATACCTTTAAATCGAAACCACTGGGAGCATTGAGGCGACACATCAGGCATGTATTAGACCAGAATTGGGGTCGGTTGCCCATCTCAAGTTTTTCTGGGGAAATCCGAAAGTACGATGAAGAACATGGAGGAAATCAGACCATATGAGTTGAAAAACGTCATTCGTATAGCAGAATAGGGCGGCCCTGTCAGTTTGGGGAGCCAAATTAAGCCTAGCACGCAGGAATATTGGCCTGTTGGTTGAAGGCACAATAGAAGTGGTTCTAGTCAGAATGGGACACCTCTTCTTTGTGCCTTTTTTAGTTTAGGAGCATTTGTGGTTCATAAAGGAATGAGTTGGATGTCTGTGATCCTGAGCAAGATGCATGAATTGAGTCGTGGTCTTTACGTAGTGCTTGAGCCCGGAGCACGAGGCAGCAGATGAATGCCAAAACCAAAAATCTGGGTAGTTCTTTTGATGACGAGTGATACCTTTTCTGTAACAAGGAGGAATTGCAATGTTTACTGACCGAGTGTTGACCATCACGGAAGTTGCGACATTTTTGAAGATTCCGAAATCGTCTGTTTATAAACTGATACATGATGGAGGGCTTCCTGCTCACAAGGTTGGAAAGCACTTTCGACTGATGCAGGCAGAGGTTGATGAATGGCTCCAAAAAGGTGGAATTACGCAATCCTCAGAATCTTATGACCGCGAGACAGTGCCGGTGTAATCAGTAGTCTTTAGAGGGTGAACATGTTAGTGTTTACGTAGTGCCATAGTCGATCCAACAACGCAGGTCGCCAGTGAGTTTTTGTGTTTTGAAATTTGATGCATTAAAGAGAAACTGAATGGTTAGGTTTGTAGTTGTTCCTGGCTGTGCGTCGGTTTAGCGATCTCAAGGGTTACCCTCATGAATGAACCAGTGCCAACTTCCACGCCGATTGCTATTGGAGCCTCACAGAAGTCTGGCCCTCAAACTTCAAAACAAGTTGAGCTAATTGTTGCACAGGCGCTTGATGGCATTGTCACGTTCGATGCCCAGGGTTCGATTATGTATTGCAATTCTCAAGCTGAACAAATGTTTGGTTGGGATGCATCACAAGTCCGAGGTCGTTCCTTCGTCGATGTAGTATTCCCTGAGAAATATCGGGAAGATTTTTCGCGAGAAATTCAGCGATTCATTGAGTCCCATAAAAGTAAATTTCTTAATACCCGAATCGAAACGACAGCACTTTTCCATGATCAGACGGAATTTCCGGTCGAGATGGCTGTGTGCCCTCTTGAAGATGCCGGGGCATATACATTTAGTGCTTTTTTGCGGGACATTCGGGGCCGGCGGCAGGCCGAAAGGGCCCTGTTGCAGGAGACCATGTTAGTACAGTTGCTACAGGGAGTAGCATCTGCCGCAAATGAAGCACCCACAGTGGAATTGGCGCTTGAAACGAGTTTGAATTGGATTTGTTCACTTATTGGCTGGCCCGTGGGCCATGTATGGCTTTGTACGAAAGATTCTCCTCGGCAATTACACTCGACAGATATTTGGTATTGTGATCATTCATCCCAATTTATGTCCTTTCGGCAGTCCATGGGCGATGATGTTTCAAAGAATGAGGAAAATTGGCTGGTCGGTGTGGTTGAACGTGGACAGGTCATCGTTAGTTCCAATCTCCTTCATGATTTAGGGGAAGTGCGAGGTCAGCAAGCTACAACTGCCGGGTTACGTATGTCCTTTGCATCCCCGATCGTTGTTGGGATGGATGTGGTCGCCGTTCTTGAATTTTTCTCGGATAAGCCTGATGTGCCAGACAATCGTCTCTTGGATTCGATGTCGACAGTTGGGGTCCAGCTTGGGCGTGTGATGGAACGCCGAGAAGTGGAGGCAGCCTTGGTAAGTGCTAAGGAAGCATCGGAAGCTGCCGCCCGAGCAAAAGCCGAATTTCTGGCAAACATGAGCCATGAAATCCGTACTCCAATGAATGGTGTGATTGGCATGATCGAGCTTCTCCTGGATTCACCATTGTCCGTGGAGCAGCGCGAATTTGCCGAGACGGTCCAAAATTCCGCGGAAGGGTTGTTGACAATCATCAACGATATTCTGGACTTTTCAAAAATCGAGGCTGGCAAACTGGATCTCGAAATCATCGACTTTGATCTCAGAGTGGCTGTGGAGGAAGTCGTAGAACTTCTGGCCGAGCGAGCTGAAATGAAAGGCATTGAGTTGGCTTGCCTTATCCATTCGGATGTACCACATACGCTGAAGGGTGATCCCGGTCGGATCCGTCAGATACTGATCAATTTGGTAGGCAATGCTATCAAGTTTACAGAACAAGGAGAGGTGTTGGTTCGTGTTAGGAAAGTGCAAGACGAGGGCGATTGTGTGCGTCTCCGATTTGAAGTCACTGATACTGGAATTGGCATTCCGCTCGAACAGCAAACTCGGTTATTTCAGTCGTTTACTCAGGCTGACAGCTCCACGACCCGGAAGTATGGTGGAACAGGTTTAGGTCTGGCCATCTCGAAACAGTTGGTCAAAATGATGGGGGGAGAAATTGGACTGGAAAGTCAACCCGGACAGGGTACAACTTTTTCGTTTACGGTGAGTCTACAATCTCAAGCGACAACGGTCGATTCTCCCGATGCCGCACGGGCCAATTTGCGTGGGTTGCGGGTCTTGATTGTTGATGATAATGCAACAAATCGGAAGATCCTGGAGCATTACATTAAAGCTTGGAATATGGTCGGAACGAGCGTGCCGGATGGGTATGCGGCGATGAAAGCTCTCCGCCATTCAGTAGAACAAGGGCAGCCCTATGATTTGGCGCTTCTCGATATGCAGATGCCGGAGATGGATGGCATGACCCTGGCCAAGACCATACGTGAGAATACGATTTTTGATGCTGTGAAACTGGTCATGTTGACATCTTTAGGTCGGCGAGGTGATGCGGAAAAAGCCAAGGAGGTAGGCATCGCGGCATATTTAACCAAGCCAATTCGACAGTTGGTGCTCTTTAATAGCTTAATGATGCTAGTGGGATCTGAAGCTCCGAGTCAATCCCCGGCCCTGGTAACCCGTCATACCGTCAAAGAAGTCCAACGTCGTACTACTGTAAAGCTTCTCTTGGCAGAAGATAATCTTGTGAACCAAAAAGTAGCAGTTCGGATGCTAGAACGGATGGGGCTGCGTCCTGATGTTGTGAGTAATGGGAAGGAAGTGCTCACGGCATGGGAACACGGATTCTACGATTTGATTCTGATGGATTGCCAGATGCCGGAAATGGATGGATTCGAAGCAACTGATGAGATTCGGAAACGAGAAGCGTCGGCAGGATCGGGTGGATCATTACCCCAGAGACGCCATATTCCGATCATTGCCATGACGGCAAATGCGATGAAGGGTGATCGAGAGCGATGCCTCGAGGCAGGTATGGATGATTATTTAGCTAAACCGGTGAAACCCAAGATGCTTGAAGAAGTAGTATCACGCTGGCTTCCATCTTCAACATCCGAAGACCCTAACATCTCTCAAGGGCAAAGTTCCATGGAACAACGAGATCACGTGGATCATGACGACGAGGAATCGTCGCTGGAAGGGTGTTTGGATGCGCAAGTCCTGGAAGACCTCCAATCCTTAGGTGGGGAGGATCAACCAGATTTTCTCAGCACTGTGATCCAGCAGTTTTTGAACGATCAAATGCAGCACCGTTCCAACATTGAAGAAGCGATTGCACAAGGTGCATGGTTGGAGCTTCGGAAGGCTGCCCATAGTTTAAAGGGTAGTAGCTATAATGTCGGAGCTTCCCATTTGGCCGAGTGTGCGATGGAACTAGAGAAAGTAGGGGCTTCGGGACACCTTGAAGGTGTGGAAAAACTGCTTCCTGTCTTTCACAAAGAACTCGATCGTGCTCGTCGAGCTCTTGAACAGAAGTTGACCACTCAGCCGTTACCTTCT
>JAYWMS010000493.1:0-4076 GCA_035873215.1 Nitrospirota bacterium
TGTTTGCCTGAACAGCCTGTTGACTCAGCGGTCCCGTCACAACCAGAACACCCTTGGCGCCAACCCGATTGGCGGCTTGCACATCAAGAACTTTATCACCAACCATATACGATCGTCCTAGGTCCACATCGTATCGACGCGAAGCTTCTTCAAACATTCCTGAGTGCGGCTTTCGGCAACGACAACGGTCGTCTGGATGGTGTGGACAGACGAAAATATCATCAATCCACGCACCATGCGCTTTCATTTCCAATCGCAGCTTCTCGTGTATTTGGAACAAATCGTCTTGATTCAAGAAACCGCGAGCAATGCCAGATTGGTTGGTTACGACAAGTACCAGGACTCCAGCTTGATTCAGTTGTGCAAGAGCCGGACCAGTCTCAGGGAAAACGGAAAATGCACCTGGGGTTCGTACATAACCCGAATCATGGTTAAGCGTCCCATCACGATCAAGAAAGACTGCAATCTTTGGATGAGAAAAAGTCATGCTCTCATCAGGTGCCAACAGGCTAACCCAAAGACCTCATCTGTGGACTTCTCGACGGAGATACCAGTTGTTCCGCAGATCTCAATACCTCTTCAACCGTAACATTGGTCATACACCGATGATCAATCGGACATTCTCGAAGGAGGCAGGGTGAACAGTCTACAGGATGACGCACGATTGAAAATGGCCCATGAAATGGGGACGTGGTTCGATGATCTGTTGGCCCAAATATGGCCACAATCGGAACACCGAATGCATTGGCAATATGCATGGGCCCCGTGTCATTCGTGACAAACAGTTGACATCGTTTGATGACTGCCATCAAATGTTGCAACGTTGTCTTACCAGATAACACGATCGGCGGATTCAGCATTCGTGAGGCAATCGTTCGCCCCAAATTCTCTTCGCCCGGAGCTCCTACAATGACACAATGGACCGCTATGCCTTTGTCCTGGTGAGTGAGTATGCTCTCCACAATACGATCGGCAGCCTCAGCAAACCGCTCAGGAAGCCATCGCTCCGCTCCACCATAAACTGATCCAGGATTCAGACCGATCACGAAGTCATCCTCCCGCACCGAACATGCTTTGAGTTTCTCCGTGATGTTCTCTTCCTCATCGTTTCGTACATTCAACGTAGGAAGGTAGCGCTTTCCACTATCCTCAAACAAGCTGACCAACCCTTGATAATACTTGACTTGGTGCAGCGATGTGACATCAGGAGGAAGGGGAATGGACTCGGTTAACAGAAGACGTCGCCCATCCGTTGGATATCCCATTCGATACGGGATACCCGCCAACCACATCAAGAGAGCTGCTCCAAATGCATTTTGGAAAAGGACGGCCAAATCAAACCGCTCTTTCCGTAACATGCGAACCAAATTCAGCATTCCACGCCATCCCGAATGATTCCCTTTATGGTCATACACCACCATGTGATCAATGCTCGGATGCGACTCAAACAAGGCCGCAATCGACGGTCTCACTAATAGTGTGATGGAGGCAGACGGAAAAATATCACGCAGCATGAGCAAGGCCGGCGTACACATGACCGCATCTCCAAGCCAATTCGGCCCCCGAACGACTATACGTTTAATCGTTTCTTTTTTGAAATGAAAATTCATCTTCGCCATCTGGAGCACAACACAGATCATCAAACATGCCAGCCATCACACGCCTTAAGCCTTTTGATGCAGGCAACGGTTCAAGACTTTTTGTACACAAGCTTCAAGAACATCAATTCCTTCTCGAACATCCAGGCCAATGCGGACGGCATAAAGCATCTGAGGCAAGGACCATGTCGCCTCAATTTTCACGAGATCCTTCTCGGTCGTCAAAAAACACTGCGCGCCTACTTCTGTTCCACGCTGCACAAGTTCAGCGAGATCGGCTGGTGTGTATGAATGGTGGTCCGGGTAAACGACTTCGTCGACAATTTCAACTCCAAGCATCTCGATCATTCGTCGGAATGATGGTGGGTTTGCGATTCCACTAAAAATAACCACTGGGATACTTGAAAGACCAGTGGCAGGACGACAATCGTTGCTTCCAGCCATCACAAGACCTTCTATAACAAACCGAGATTTGACGACATGCGACCTTAGCCTTTTCAAGTCTTCCGGAATATCTCGTAAACTGGTTACATCTTGACCATCTTCATACCGTGTCATCATGATGGTTGTCGCACGCGTCAACCCATCCAATGGTTCACGCAACCTGCCACATGGCAATAACCGTTCAAGCCCTTGAGTATCTGAACTATCTATTAAAACCAAATCCACATCACGTTGGAGACCTACATGTTGAAAACCGTCATCCAACACAAAACAGTCGACCGATTGTTGTTGCAACACCCATTTGCCAAGACCATGACGATCAGCACCAACAGCCACCACCGCTCGAGGACAGCGCCGGGCCATTAAAAATGGTTCATCACCAGACTCAGAGGGATCCACCAATACTCGCTTGCCATCTGAAACCAGTAGGAATCGTTCTTGACTGCTTCGCCGATATCCACGACTCAGGATTCCAACTCGTAACCCCTTATTAATTAATTGTTGCGCCACCCACAAGGTAATCGGTGTCTTTCCAGTACCACCAACAGTGACATTCCCTATGCTCCACACCGGGCAAGGTAATTGATAGCGCTTCACCCACCCTTGTGCATAGAGCCAGAGTCGAATACGAACCACGGTGCCATAGCAACCAGACAGTATCAATAACAACGGGAAGAGGAGGATAGGATATGTTTTGGCCATCAGATATCAGAACAATATTCTAGGTCTCGCTCTAAACCCATGTGACGCCTCACAACCAACGGGTCTCAATCCTTCATCAATGAGCCCACTCATTAATTCAAGATTCTGTTGCACAACTCCTTGATTCATCTCTACTACCTGTCTGGCGATACGCCCCATGCCCTCGCGCCATTCGCGATCTTCCAAACCCCTCTTCAGTAGGGCAAGCAACTCTATTTCATTTTTCGCCTGAATACCCCCTCCGGCCTCAATCAGTCGCGTGGCTATCTCCTGGCAATGGTCCGTATGCGGACCAAAAAACACAGGTTTCCCCCAACGAGCCGGTTCCAATAAATTATGCCCCCCTACAGGGACAAAAGTCCCCCCCACAAACGTCAGAGTAGCCAAGGCATACACGTCTGCCAGTTCACCACGTGTGTCAAGAATCACGACTCGCGGACCTTGGAGTGCCTCTCCCCCTTTTTCCAGCAATGTCCGCCTTACAACTTTTAATCCAAGATCTAGCACTGTTTGTTCGAGCCTGTCGGCACGTTCGATATGTCGAGGTGCAAGGAGAAGACACAGGTGTGGAAAGATGAGCGACAATTCCTGAAATCCCCGCAATAGAATGTTCTCTTCTTCGGAATGGGTACTTCCCGCAATTATCCAGTCTTCCTCTTCTTTCATCCTCATTCTCGCACTTAAGGTGTCTTCCAACCGGTGATCCTTCATCAAGGAGATATGATCAAACTTCATATTGCCCGTACGTCGGACTTGCTCCGACGAGGCCCCCAATTCCAATAAGCGCTCTCGGTCTCTATCAGACTGGACCAGGCATAGTGAAAGCATGGACAGAATTTGAGCCATAAATGACCGGATCAAAAGATATCGACCAAAAGAACGCGACGAGATTCGACCATTCACTAAGATCGTCGGCACTCCATGTTTCCACAAACATTTCAATAGATTAGGCCATAATTCCGTTTCAACGACTATAAATGCTGCAGGACGCAATTGCCGCACAACTCGACGTACCACCCATGACCAATCTAAAGGAAAATAAAAATGGCGTGCCACATCTCCTAAACGTTGCTCAACAACCTCGCGGCCTGTTTCTGTAATGGTGGATACCATAATCACCACCTGTGGATATCGCTCATGAATAGCACGCACTAACGGCACTGCAGCCGTGACTTCACCAAGCGATACGGCATGCAACCAAATCACAGGTTTCCCTGGTGGAGCAGGATCTGCCAATCGGACTCCAAGGCGCTGCCATAGCCCGCGTCGACATCGTTTTTTCAACAACAGAATCGCAACGACAGCTGGAGATAGTACAAAGCTTAAGAGGTT
>JAYWMS010000502.1:0-4016 GCA_035873215.1 Nitrospirota bacterium
GAATTCATTTTGAATAAGCAAAAGCTAGAGGTGCTTGAAGAACAAACGAAAACACAGGTAAATTTTGAACAGCTCGTGGGGAAAAGTGCCGTCATGCAAGAGGTATTTCGACGCCTTCGGTTGGCGGCCAAAAGCGAAGTCTCTATTCTTCTGACCGGCGAATCAGGAACAGGAAAAGAACTCGCAGCCCGTGCGATTCATTCGTTGAGTTGTCGGAAGGATCACCCCTTTCTTGCTATCAATTGCTCCGCCATCCCCGACACCCTCTTGGAGAGTGAACTCTTTGGTCATGTGAAAGGTTCATTTACGGGAGCGGCACGAGACAAAATTGGAATTTTCCAAGCCGCTGAGGGAGGGACCCTCTTTCTAGATGAAATTGGGGATACCAGTCCTTTACTCCAGCTCAAATTATTGCGCGTGTTGCAGGAAAAGGAGATTCGCAGGGTCGGGGAGGAGAAGAATATTAAGGTTAACGTCCGGCTCATTACCGCGACCAATCGTGTCATCAAAGACCAAATAAAGAGTGGGGAGATGCGTGAGGATTTTTATTACCGCATTCGCGTATTTGAAATCGAGCTTCCACCATTACGAGAGCGACGGGACGATATCCCTTTACTCGTGAATCATTTCATTGCAGAAGGGAAAAAAGTTCACCATCGCGAGGTGAATGGAATCACCAAGGATGCAATGCACAGGTTGATGGATTATTCCTGGCCTGGAAACGTGCGTGAACTCAAAAATGCTTTTGAACATGCGTTCGTCACCGTTAATGACAATTTAATTACCGCGTTTGACTTGCCTCCAGAAGTACGGAATCCGCAACAGAGCCAACCCAACGGCGAGGCTGGTCTTTCGGTAACAGGCGAAGCGGCCTTAGAGCGACAACACATCCTTGATGCCCTGCGACAAACAGGAGGCCACCGGGGCCGCGCGCAGCCAAGGAGTTAGGGATCAGCCGTGTCACCTTATGGAAGAAAATTAACCAGCATGGCATCTCGGATTGACCATTAGCATGATGGTTAATCATGAGTTAACAACTAACATCCATTCCTTGACGTGCAAACGGAACAGAGTCTGTAAATGTTTGTTATTTGGAATAATTCTGTCTCTGAGCTGGGCGACCTTGGGACTGGCCCTTGGTTCGACCAGTGGTTTAGCCACCCAGGAATTTTCTACCCCTTCAGAGTTCAGCTTATTTACTCATGGGTTGCTTGGACGCGTACAAGCGGCTTCGAAGATCCGGGTGTCCGAAACTGCTGATGCCGTGCTGATTCGAACAAAAGAATGGAAATGGAATCCTTACCTGAAGAATGCCTTAAACCTTTCTGAATGGGTTGATCTTGGCTTTGAGCATCGAACCCGCTTTGAGGTATATGACCGTCCTTGGCGATCGGGCCAACCCTTGGGCCGGACAGACCCTCAGATTCAACAACGGTCCCGAGTACGGTTAGGTTTGAATGCAGGGGCTTTCAGATTTCTCTTTGAAGGGCAGGATTCCAGGGTCCATCTCGATGATCCTGGTGATTTTGTCACCACGGCAATCAAAAATGAGATGGACATGTTGCAGTTGTTCGTCTCCGCGACTGCAAAGAATATTTTTGGAACCGGCCTGCGAACCGATCTTCACCTGGGTAGGCTCACGATGGACTTTGGTCGACGCCGATTGATTGCCAGAAATGATTTCCGGAACACGACGAATGCCTTCGATGGTCTTCATGCGCAACTGGCCAAAGCCAATGTCTGGCGCATTCGGGCCTTTCTAGTCGAACCCGTGTTACGAGACGATGCGCGGCTTGATGAGCAGTCGGAGCGAAGTGTGTTTTGGGGGGTCTATGGGGAAACGAATCAAGTTCAGTGGTTGTGCATGAATGTCTATTATTTTGGATTGAATGACCAGCGAAGTGCAGTCGTGAGCATGCAGAGAACCTTCTCCACCTTTGGGGGTCGAGCCTATAAAAAACCTGTAAAAGGGCAGGTCGATTATGAAGTTGAGACCGTTTTTCAAGCAGGAACGCGTGGCATGACCGATCACTTTGCGCACTTTCAACATATTGACCTTGGGTATTCCTTTAATCTCTCTGGTTCGCCTCGAGTGGTAGGGTTCTATGACTATGCCAGTGGTGATGCGAATGCGAGCGATAGTCAATCCTCAAACTTTGATACGTTGTTTGGCGCTCGGCGGTTTGAATATAGTCCCACAGGCAATTTCGGGCCATTTTTCAGAACGAATCTCAGTTCACCAGGATGGCGGGTGATCGCAGCTCCCTATAAAGGGTGGAAAGTTCAGCTCAAGCATCGTGTGTGGTATCTCGCGACGTCCCGCGGTTCATTTGCCAGTAACGGCCTTCGAGATACAACCGGTGGATCTGGTAATTTTCTTGGCCATGATGTGGAATTGCGGGCGCAGTGGAAAATTAATGACAACCTAGAATTTGATGCTGGCTATGACCATTGGTTCAAAGGAAGCTATTTCGATCGCTTGCCTGTAAGCACCGGCCTGCCGCCAGGAGGAAGCAAAGATTCTGACTACTTCTACATTCTCACAAAGTTCAGAATTTAAGCATGGCTCCTCCGGGCTATGTGTGTGTGTATCAGCAGAACAGAAGAGGCAAGAGTCCCCCTCCTTTGTAAGGAGAGGAAAGGGGAGGTAGAAGGGTGGAATCAGAACACGTGATTTTTGTCCAGCAAGCTGGCGACATTTGTACGACTCTACTCCACCTTATTCCGCTCCCTTACAAGGGGGAGGAATGTAAGACGGGACGATATCCCTTTACTCGTGAATCATTTCATTGCAGAAGGGAAAAAAGTTCACCATCGCGAGGTGTCCGGAATCACCAAGGATGCGATGCACAGGTTGATGGATTATTCCTGGCCTGGAAACGTGCGTGAACTTAAAAATGCTTTTGAACATGCGTTCGTCACCGTCAATGACAGTTTAATTACCGCGTTTGACTTGCCTCCAGAAGTACGGAATCCCCAACAGAACAAACCCAACGGCGGGGCTGGTTCTTCGGTAACAGGCGAAGCGGCCTTAGAGCGACAACACATCCTTGATGCCCTGCGACAAACAGGAGGCCACCGGGGCCGCGCAGCCAAGGAGTTAGGGATCAGCCGTGTCACCTTATGGAAGAAAATTAACCAGCATGGAATCCCGGATTAACCCGTAACAGAAGTGTTAACCATCACTTAACAATTAACATTCCTGCCTTAACAACTTCTCATCCTCCCTTCCCCTTCTTTTTGGTTTTATCACATGTAAGCCTCTGTTTTAAAACTAAAAATTAAAATTTTCTGTCATTATCTCATGATGGTATAGGCCTTGCTAATTGTTAATGGTGATTAGTAAAAACAAGGGCCATTAGCCAGGAGGGACTTATGCTAAGAAACATTGGAGGAACAGAAAAAGGAATTCGGTTGGTCTTGGGAGGAATTTTGGTAGTGTGCGCATTCTTTCTAGACCTTCCCACATGGGGTGCCACGATTTTCAGTGTGGTTGGGATGGTCGCTCTACTCACAGGATTCGTGGGTTCTTGTCCAGCCTGGACCCTCTTGGGAATCAATACGGGCCGGGTCAAATCCACAACATAACCAATTACGAACCTATAGTGTTGAAAGAAAAACCTAGGATGCTGAACCGTGTTAACTTTCCGGAGGCCGAGGAAGAGCTTCAATATTCATTTTCACCATACACCAACGAGGAGGTTGCAATGCAGAATTCAATTCGTACATTAACCGTAATCTGTGGACTCAGCTTTTTTGCCATAGGGTATATGGCTACTCCAGCCATAAGTGGAGAGGGGGGGCCAGCAGATGGATATACCATTCACGTTCAAGCCCCTCATATGATGGCTAATGGAACACCGGGAGGACCCTTCCACCATTACTGCAAAGGAATTTCGCCTGAAGTCCTTCAATGTTTGTTGTTTAAATCAACCGACCCTAATGCCAAATTGGTTGCCGTAGAATATTTTTTAGCGAAAGATCTTGTGCGGAAAAATGTTCCGCTCATCACCTGG
>JAYWMS010000005.1:0-17931 GCA_035873215.1 Nitrospirota bacterium
CAGCCTCCTTGCTGTCTTGCCGGTGGAAAAGGGGAGTCTTGGCGCCCCTGGGTTCGGGCGGGTGATATAGGAGCCTTTTTGAACAGTCCCTCTGTTTCCCACGATGGTTGCAGGGGTTTGGGAATATTGGTGAGTACTTCAGCATGAAACATGCTTCGTTCCAGGTTTAATCGCCCGCTCTCAATTATTCTGTTTTTCTATGCGTCATTTCAGATCACTGCTTACGGATCACGGTTTGGTTCTTTAACGTCATGACCCTTCCCGGTATCGACATCAGTGTGAAAGACCTGATTAGCCTCCGTCACCAGGTGGGTGCGTTGGAGGTGAAGTCCCGTAGGCAGGCGCTCTCGCTGCTAGCCGGCAATCAGATGTCGCCATTCAAAGGAAGAGGGATCGACTTTGACGAAGTCCGGCGGTATCAATCTGGCGATGATGTGCGACATATGGATTGGCGGGTGACTGCGAGAACCGGCCATCCTCATCTGAAACTTTTCCGCCAAGAACGCGAACGACCGGTTTTTTTTCTGGTGGACTTCAGTGCCTCCATGTTGTTTGGGACGAAAGTCGCGTTTAAGTCTGTGATCGCCGCACAGGCTTCGGCGTTGCTTGCATGGGTCACGATGAAACAAGGCGATCGGGTCGGCGCAGTCTTATGTTCTGAGCAAGGCCATACGGAACTGCGCCCTGCAGGAGGGCGGAATGGGGTACTCAGATTCATTCATGCCGTGGCCGATCTGCATGCGGCTGCCAGGAATGCT
Organism: Nitrospirota bacterium; assembly: GCA_035873215.1. Lineage (GTDB taxonomy): Bacteria > Nitrospirota > Nitrospiria > Nitrospirales > UBA8639 > JAYWMS01. The sequence continues at coordinate 759 of JAYWMS010000005.1, forward strand.
CACCCATCTTCTGTTCCGGATCGCTTGCCACCCTTGGCCTTTGCACTTGAACGACTCACGCGAACAGCTCGACCAGGCAGTCAGATTTTTCTGATCAGTGATTTTGTGGGAATGGATGCTTCATGCGAATCGGCGATCACTCGCTTGGGAATACACAACGAACTCGTGTGCATGATGGTGTTTGATCCGTTGGAAGTGGCACCACCGCCTCCTGGGATGTATCGAGTCAGTGATGGCATTCGCTCGGCCTGGTTAGATACCGGCCGACTGCCAACGATTGAGCAGTATCGTCAACAGTTTCAACGCCGACAGTCAAAAATGCAATCGTTGTCCACTCGCTTAGGTCTGGGATTCATGAGTCTGGCTACTCATCAGTCAGTTCCTGATGGACTGCGAGAGGGATTACGCCTGATAAGTGCCAAACGTTGGCATCATCATGTTGGGAATTCCTTCAAGGCGGTGTAATCAATGAATGGGAGGGTTGAAAAAAGCATGCCCTCGCGAAGGCGTAGGGTCCGCCAGCGGCGTTCTCGCTCCTTTGCCACCTTCGGGCTCACAGACTTGTCGCTCTTCGCGACGTTCGCGCTCACGTACCGGCCTGTACGATCCGCGTGCCAAAGGAGCTGGGGCCTTGCCCGTGGAAAAGGGGGTCTTGGCGCCTTTGGGTTTGGGCGGGTGAAGTAGTGGACCTTTTTGACCACTCCCTCGTTGTGCCCAATTAGTGCGCAGCGGGATTAGGGCGCTTGAACCTGGTGAACATTCAAATTTCTCAACCGTCCCATGAATAACCAGACAGACCCACTTAGTGATTTGCGGGATATTCATCTTCCTGATCCAGTGTCATGGTGGCCGCCGGCACCAGGATGGTGGATGGTACTGGGTCTCGCCGTCGTTTTGGTTGTCTTAGCCGTATGGGGCTATCGACGCCTGCGAGTCCCGAGGATCTATCGAACGGCCCGTCATGAATTACAAGGGTTGCGTGAAGCCTATGCCGCCAATCGTGAGGATCACAAGCTGGTCACCGGCCTGTCGGTGGTGCTTCGTCGCTATGCCATGGCGTTGTACGGTCGGGAACAAGTCGCCGGTCTCACAGGACAACAGTGGCTGACTTTCCTTAATAAAACGGGGAACACAAACACGTTTAGTAGTGGTGTGGGGAACGTCATAGTATCCGTTCCCTATGGCAGCCAGGTCCCCGTGCATGGAGAAGCACTCCTGACCGCGGTTGAGGGGTGGTTGAAGGGCAATCGGAGGCGGGGAACATGATTGAATTTTCCTGGCCTTGGGTGTTTGTATTTCTTCTTGCGCCACTTATCGCCCAATATATGTTTCCTCGAGCGACTCCCCTCCTGTCCGAGGCCGCACTTCGTGTACCATTTTATCAGGAAGTCACAGCCCACCAAGGTGGTCAAACGAGTCATCAGCTACTATTGTCACGGTCCTGGTTGATGTGGTTGTCGCTTTTTATTTGGATCTGCCTTGTAGTGGCAGGTGCCAGGCCGCAGTGGGTCGGTGACCCTATTGCCTTACCAGTGAGCGGTCGGGATGTCATGTTGGCGGTCGACCTTTCCGGCAGCATGGAGATTCCGGATTTTGCGCTCAATGGAGAAAAGGCACACCGACTGCAGGTCGTGAAAGAAGTTGCGGGGCAATTTATTCAACGGAGGACTGGAGATCGCCTTGGCCTGATTGTGTTTGGATCGAAAGCCTATCTTCAGACACCGCTGACTTTTGATCGGCAGACGGTTCAACAAATGTTGCAGGAGAGCGAGATTGGGTTGGCTGGAAAGCAGACGGCAATTGGGGATGCCGTCGGATTGGCAGTGAAGCGGTTTCAGCATCAAACACAAGATCACCGTGTGTTGGTCTTGCTCACCGATGGCTCCAACACAGCTGGAGTGGTGGATCCCGTACAAGCCGCGACGCTCGCGGCAAAAGAAGGTATTCGGATCCATACTATCGGTGTGGGTTCGGATTATATGGAAATGAATACGATGTTTGGGACACGGGTGATCAACCCGGCCAGTGATCTGGATGAGACAACGCTAAACAAAATTGCGGATCTAACCGGCGGTGTCTATTTTCGGGCGCGGGATACCAGCGGACTGGAAACGGTCTATAGGCAACTTGATCAACTAGAGCCTGTTCCCAAGGACACGGAGGTGTTTCGACCGATTTCCGACTTATTTATGTGGCCACTCGGGGTCGGCGTTGTTCTGTCCCTTCTTTTGCCGGTGATTTATGCGAGTCTGGGGTTCCCGGGAAAAAAACCGATTTTCCCAGAAGAAACGCATGACTCCTTATTTCCAAAGGCTGCAAACGGATGAATCTCGACACTTTTCACTTTGTGCGGCCGTGGTGGTTGCTAGGCCTCATTCCTTTGGGATGGATCATGTGGAGGTGTTTCCAACATGCACATGCAGGAAGATCGTGGCGACACGTTTGTGATCCCCATTTGCTGCCGCATCTGTTGATTGGCAGTGATCAAACCAGTGGAAAAGGACCGTGGGTGCTACTGGGATTGGGATGGACCTTGGCGCTTGTGGCCTTGGCCGGTCCGGTTTGGTCGAAACTTCCGCAACCGATCGTTCAATCTCAGTCGGCGTTAGTGATAGTCCTGGATTTGTCTCGCTCTATGGATGCACAGGACGTGCGTCCCTCCCGTCTCACCCGTGCCAGACATAAGGTCTTGGATATTTTGAAACGGCGTACAGAAGGTCAAACGGCGTTGGTGGTGTTTGCCCAGGAGTCTTTCATCGTTTCTCCGCTTACGGATGATGCGAAAACGATTGCCTCAATGGTGCCGGCTCTATCAACCGAACTCATGCCGGTACAAGGGAGTCGACCGGAACAAGCCTTGGAACTAGCTGATCGACTTTTGGAACAGAGTAAGATCAACAATGGAGAGATTCTCCTCATCACAGATAGTGGTGAAGGAGGGGAGGTCCGGCGCACAGTAGAGCGTCTTCGGCAAAAGGGTCGGATCTTGTCGGTTTTAGCGGTTGGGACCGAAGAGGGTGCGCCTATTCCCACTCCCAACGGTGGGTTTCTCAAAGATACAGCAGGGGCCATTGTCATTCCCAAACTTGATGTTGATGCCTTGCAGAGATTGGCTCAATCAGGTGACGGACGGTTTGTCACATTACAAACGGATGATCATGATCTGGATATTGTGCTTGAGTCCCAGATGAACCATCCCTCGTTCACAGAATCGGAAGAATCCGAGCGCACGACCGATCGTTGGCGTGAAGAGGGGCCGTGGTTGGTGCTCGCTGTTCTCCTCGTCGGTGTTCCAGCGTTTCGGAAAGGATGGCTGGGAGCGATTTTGCTTGTTGGTTTTCTTGTTCCTCTTCCGGTCCATGCATGGACCTGGGAAGAGTTGTGGAGCCGTCCTGATCAGCAGGGGGCTCTCCAATTGGAACAAGGGAATCCCAAGGAAGCGGCAAGACTGTTTTCAGATGAGAGTTGGCGGGGAGTTGCACAATATCAATCTGGTCAATATGACCAAGCAGCGGAAGCCTTTGCACAACAGCCAGGCTATGAAAGTCGGTATAATCAGGGTAATGCTTTGGCACGCTCAGGAAAATTCAAGGAAGCCTTAGGTGTCTATGAGCAAACACTCCAAAGCAATCCTGAGCATGAAGATGCTCAACATAATGCTGAACTCATCCGGAAATTATTGGAGCAGCAAGAACAGTCTCAAAATGGGTCGGGTCAGGAGCAGGAGAATCAACAAAACTCACAGTCCTCGTCCCAAGGGGAAAAAAGTCAAAAGGGGCAGGATCAAGAATCCCAGGGTTCGAATGGGCAGGCCGATCCTTCGCTTTCTGAACAAAAAAGTTCGGGTGAATCTACTTCCCATACTGAAGCGTTGCCGACTGAAGAGAACCAACCTCAGCAAAGGGGTACAGATCAAGAATCTAAACAGGATTCACATGATTTGGCACAGGATGATGAATCAAAGCGGCCCTCTCCGATGCCACAGAAGGGATCTCGTGGGACCGAACCTCAAGAAAGTGAGCATTCACAAGTTGCACAATCATCATCAGATAGGGAAGGTGATCAAGAAGAGCGACAGGCAACCCAACAGTGGTTGCGTCGGATTCCCGATGATCCCGGAGGTCTTCTTCGTCAGAAGTTTCTTCTAGAACATCAACGTCGAGGGAATGTGGGGCAAGGTAGGGGGCCATCATGGTAACCCAGCGGTGGATCGTGGTATCGCTCCTCTTCGTGCTGAGTCTATCTCCCACTGTTCCCGTGTTGGCTCAGACCGTGACGGCCTATGTGGATCGAAACCCCATTCAGTTAGAGGACACGGTTCAATTCGTCGTGCGATTTAATGGCGGAAATCCCGGTGGTGCACCAGACCTTTCTTCGTTAGAAAACGACTTTGATTTGCTTGGTACGGCGCAAAGCACCCAAACCAGCATTATCAATGGGCGAAGCAACACGGTGACCCAATGGGTGAGTACCCTGGCTCCTAAACGTGCCGGGGCGATCACGATTCATCCCATTCGGGTAGGTTCGAATTCCAGTGCTCCGTTGACACTGACCGTTCTTTCATCAGGAAAGCCGGGCCAACCTGGAAAGGGCCGTGATCTATTTATCCACGTTCAGGTAGAGCCGCAAGATCCTTTTGTGCAAAGTCAAGTAACGTATACCGTGAAACTCTACCATGCCGTGCCCATTCGTGAAGGAAGACTCGATGAACCGAATTCGACCGATGTGCTGACAAAGAAACTTGGAGAAGACCGTTCATTTGATACAGTCCTTGATGGACGACGCTATCAAGTGATTGAACGTCAATACGCACTCTTTCCACAAAAGAGCGGCGAAATTATCATTCCACCCATTACCTTAACTGGACAGGTTCCTGAGAAACGAAGTCGTCGTTCACGGTTTGATGACATGATGGGAAATCGTCCGAGAATGTTTGGCAATGATCCATTTGATGCGCTGTTCCAAACCACACGTGCGGTGCGCACACGCAGTGAAAGGGTCACGCTGAACGTTCGGCCCAGGCCGTTATCGTTCACGGGCAACCAATGGTTACCGGCTCAAGAAGTGGTGTTACAGGAAACGTGGACGCCAGAAATTGTGGATCAACAAGCGTTACGTACTGGAGAGCCGATTACACGAACGATCACCATGGTGGCGAAGGGTGTCACGGGTGAGCAATTGCCGGATTTCCCGGTGACCAAAATCGACAATATTAAGATCTACCCCGATCAACCGGTGACAGATACGAAGGTCGAAGGTGCCTCGACAATCGGCATTCGCCAACAAAAATCGGCTTTTGTCCCAACGGAATCAGGGACAGTTCAACTCCCGGCGATTCATATTCCCTGGTGGGATCTCACGACCAATCAAGCACGTGTAGCTAGTCTGCCTGCAAGGACTCTGAAGATTGTGCCAGAACCAGGGAACGTAGAGCCTACCAGTCCTCCTGGTGTCTCCATTCCCCTACCTTTGGGATCCACCAACCCAACTGCGGGAGACCCGGTCCCGTCTATGAACGAGAGCCCTAATACTGTCACCGTTGCCAACACTTCTGCCGGTTCCCTGTCGAGGTGGTGGCAAGCAGGAATAGGAGTGCTGTCTCTGTTATGGTTGGTCACGTGTCTAGGTTGGTGGTACGACCGGCGAACAAGGGGACGGCAGGGAGATTCGAAAAAGTCTGAAACCGACTTATCCCAAGATAGGAATCTGAAACAAGCCAGAGCCGCATTCGAAAAAGCCTGTCGAGCTAACCATCCGAAGGAAGCGAAAGATACACTATTGCGATGGGCTGCGAAAAAGTGGCCGGTGAATCCCCCGCTAGGACTAGCCAGTGTCGCACATCGTCTTGCTGATACTCAGGGGCAAGCTGCAGTTTGGGAGTTGGATCGGCTCTTGTATGCTGAAACAGAATCTGTGTGGAATGGCAAGGATTGCTGTCAGAAAATCTCTTTTGCTATGGACATTCAGGAAAAGCAAGGATCGATTCGAGAAGAAATATTACCCCCTTTATATTTGACCGGAACGTAACAGGGTGTCGGCAAATGCCTACGAGTAGGCTTTGGGTCTTTTTGAAAATCATTTTTATCGAGAGAGACGGTTGACCAATTGAAAATAATGGTTATGATCAGACATCGATTTGGAAAACTAAAATGGAATAGGGATCTCCCTTCAAAGTGATGAGGCTTCGAGGTCATTCGATTCAGGGACAATAATGAGTAGTATGGTTCAGGTTCAACAACTTCGTAAAACGTTTGGACCGATTGTGGCGGTGGACCAGGTCTCCTTTACTGTGAAGAAAGGAGAGGTCTTGGGTTTCCTAGGTCCTAACGGCGCCGGAAAATCCACCACGATGAAAATGATCACTGGATTCCTCACGCCGACACAAGGCACGGTGAAGGTCAATGGCTTTGACATTCAGGAACAGCCACTCGAAGCCAAGCGGTGTCTTGGCTATCTCCCGGAAGGGGCTCCGGCTTATGGTGACATGACGCCCTGGAAATTTTTGTTATTCATCGGAGAAATGCGTGGATTCCAAGGGGATGACCTCAAGCGGCGTGTCGCGGAGACGGTCAAGAAGGTCAATCTTAATGGGGTCATCGAGCAACCCATTGAAACATTATCCAAAGGATTTAAACGTCGGGTGGGGTTGGCGCAAGCCATTCTCCATGATCCCGCGGTGCTGATTCTCGATGAACCCACCGATGGACTTGACCCCAATCAAAAGCATGAGGTGCGGTCGCTGATCAAAGCGATGGCGAAAGACAAAGCGATCATTTTATCCACGCACATTTTGGAAGAGGTTCAGGCGGTCTGTTCCCGGGCGATGATTATTGCCAAAGGGAAGGTTATCGCGGATGGGTCTCCCGCCGACTTGGAAGCAAGGTCTCGCTATCACAATGCGGTGGTGCTTCGATTGAGGACGGGAGACGGTGTGGACGTCCAAGGAGTCTTACAAGGGGTTCCCGGCGTGAAGGCGGTGGAAGAACTTGAACCGCAGGGGGATGTGCCTGGATATCGCGTCTTTCCAGATAACGGACAAGCAATCTTAAGTGCGGTGAATGAATGTGCGCAAAGTCATCAATGGAATGTTGTTGAAGTGTCAGTGGATCGTGGACAATTGGATGACGTGTTTCGGTCACTGACCATGCCGACCCAGGCGCTGACCTAAGATTAAGTGGAACAGTTTTAACTTTAAAAAGACCGTAAGGTTAAACACGTGAACCGTATAGTTGTCATACTGAAACGAGAACTGGCAGGTTACTTTGCCACGCCGATTGCGGCGGTCTTTATTGTCATCTTTCTCCTTCTAGCAGGAGTGTTTACCTTTTACCTGGGAAATTTCTTTGTTCGGGACCAAGCAGACCTGCTCCCCTTTTTCAACTTTCATCCCTGGCTCTATCTGGTTTTAATCCCCGCGTTGGCCATGCGGTTGTGGGCTGAAGAGCGCCGGGAGGGCACGATTGAGTTGCTGTTCACCTTACCGGTCACGATGTGGGAAGCGGTTGTCGGCAAATTCCTGGCCGCCTGGTGTTTTACGGGAATCGCGTTGGCGTTGACCTTTCCCATGTGGATTACCGTGAATCTTTTAGGGGAACCTGATAATGGAGTGATTGTGGCTGGGTACATCGGGAGCTTTCTCATGGCCGGTGGATTCATGGCCATAGGCTCTTGTGTCTCCGCATTAACGAAAAACCAAGTCATTGCCTTTGTCATCAGCGTGGTGGTGGGGTTTGGGTTTGTCCTGAGTGGATTCCCTCTCGTTCTGGATTTTTTCAGTGGTTGGGCCCCGCAGTTCTTGTTGGAGCTGATCAGCTCATTTAGTTTTTTGACGCACTTTAATGCGATCAGCAAGGGTGTCATTGATTTGCGCGACATCGTGTATTTTCTGTCCCTCATTGGATTTTGGTTGTTTGCAACCACACTGATCCTAGAGTGGAAAAAAGCGGAATAGTATCCATGAATGCACGATTTCTCACAGGTAGCGGTCTGGGTCTTGCCTTAGTTCTTTTCTTAGCAGTCAACGTGTTCAGCAATGTTGCCTTCCGTTCCGCGCGATTCGACCTGACTGACCAAAAACTCTTTACCTTGTCCGATGGCACGGAAAAGATCCTCGAGGATCTGCAAGAACCTATCACTTTGCGATTCTATCTTTCCAAAAAACTGGCTACGAGTTTACCCGGAATTAACAGTTATGCGAATCGTGTGTTGGAACTTCTCCAGGAATATGAACAAACCGCTGATGGCCAACTTATTCTGCGGGTCATTGACCCCGAACCGTTTTCCGAAGATGAAGATCGAGCAGTGGGGTATGGGCTCAAGGGAATTCCGCTCAATAACGGAAAAGTTCAATTTTATTTTGGCCTAGTCGGGACGAGTTCAACGGATGATCAGGAAATCATCGTTTTCTTCCAACCAGACCGAGAGGAATTCTTAGAGTACGATGTCACCAAATTGGTGTATCAACTGGCTCACCAGAAACAAAAAGTCGTCGGTCTCCTCAGCACATTACCGATGAAAGGTGGTCCAGCACGCGCGTTCCCACCAGGTCAGGGTGTGAATCCTCCATGGTTCATTTACGATGCCATAGGCCAAATGATGAATATCACCTCCCTGGAGGCAGAGGTCACCAAGATCCCGGATGAAGTGGATGTGCTTATGGTCGTGCATCCTAAAAAATTGAGTGACGATACCTTGTATGCGATTGATCAATTCGTGTTAAAAGGCGGTCGTGCTTTAGTATTTGTGGACCCGCATGGCGAAGCTGAGCAAGTGGCCCCCAACCCAATGAATCCCATGGCGATGCAGGGACCACGCGATTCTGATTTGGCGAAAGTATTTGACGCCTGGGGAATCGAGTTAGTCTCAGGCAAAGTCGTCGGTGATCTGCCTTTAGCGAAAAAAGTGAATTTCCAAAAGCAATCTCGGATTGTCGTGGCCGACTATCCCATCTGGATTGATTTAACCCCGAAACATTTCAATCCTGATGATGTCGTCACGGCAAAGCTGCCGAATCTGTCTATGGGGTCTGCCGGGTTGTTGCGCAAGAAGGAAGGCAGCACTATCGAGTTCACGCCACTTGTCCAATCAGACGAGCAAGCGATGCAAATTGACACAGGTCGGATCCAATTTATGCCGGATGTGGAAGGTCTGCTGCGTACCTATCGTGCCGAGGGAGAAAAGTTCACCATGGCCGCACGGATCACAGGAACAGTCCAAACCGCATTCCCCGAACGAAACCCGTCTCCTGAAAAAAAGAATGACCAGGATGCCGCCAAACCAGAATCTTCCGAAAACACACACCTCATGGAATCGGCTGAACCCATAAACGTGATTGTGGTCGCGGATACGGATCTGTTGCAAGACCGGTTTTGGGTCCAAGTGCAAAACTTCCTTGGGCAGCGTATTGGCGTGCCGACGGCAGCGAATGGCGACTTTGTTACCAATGCCTTGGACAATCTGACCGGAAGCAACGATCTCATCAGTGTTAGATCGCGCGGCAGTTTTTCCCGTCCGTTTACACTCGTTCGAGCTCTTCAGCAAGAAGCCGAGCAACGCTATCGTCAAAAGGAACAAGTGCTTCAACAGCGCCTCAAAGACACCGAACGGAAAATTCGGGATCTTCAAAAGGACAAAGAAGATCAGAGTACGCTGATCTTGAGCACGGCACAGCAAGATGAGTTGGATCGGTTTCGACAGGAATTAGTCGCGACACGGAAAGAATTGCGGGGTGTGCAACACGAACTGCAAAAGAATATTGAAGGATTAGAGGGTGTCGTAAAGTTCTTGAATATTGGCCTCATGCCATTAGTCATTGCCGTAGGCGGGGTCATGATGAGTGCGTACCGCATGCGCCGTCGACAAGCCATTCGAAGAACCTAAGCTTCTGGGATTGGTATTTTATGACCGCTCAAACCATAAAATTCCTTGGTGGTGCCATTGCCGTGATGGTTGTCGGAGTGTTGCTCTTTTCCGGTGAAGACAACACGACCAACCCGGATCGTGGGCGAAAAGTTTTTCCTGAACTAATGTCCAAGATCAATGATGTGAAGGAGATTGTAGTTTCTGCAAATAGTGGCACAGCAACGATGAGTCGTGATGGAGAAACCTGGGTTGTCAAGGAGAAAAGTGGGTATCCGGCCGACATGGGGAAAGTACGGGAATTATTGATTGGCTTGGGAGAATTGGAGATCATTGAAGCGAAAACCAAGAATCCTGAACTGTATGACAAGCTCGGCCTACAGGACGTAACCGAAGAAGGTTCTTTATCAAACGGAGTGACCATCAAAGGGGAAGGTGGAGTGACCTTGGCCGAGGCAGTGATCGGAACACGACGTCCTGCAAAAGGAGATTCGAGTCTGGATGAGCTGTATTATCGACACCCGGGACATCCACAGACATGGCTGGCCATCGGAAACTTGAAAATAGAGCCCATCCCTGGTGAATGGGTAAACAAGACCATTTATGAAGTCGAAACTAAACGCGTGAAAGCGGTGCAGATAACCCATCCCGATGGGACCATTGTGGAGTTAGAGAAAGATCAACCCGATGATTCTGATTATCACGTCGTGAATCTACCCAAAAAATCCAAGATTCAATCCCAATTCACTGTGAATAACATGGTTTCCACGCTGGCCGTCTTAAGGCTCGATGATGTCAAATCTGCCAAGGACCTGTCGTCCAAAGGGAAAAAGGTTGTCACGGCTGTATTTGAGACCTTTGATGGCTTGGAGGGGACGGTGAAAATCTGGAAGGACGGGGAGCAACATTACATTACGGCATCGACCGTTTTCAATCCAACGTTGATCTGGAAACATCAACCCAAAGAGGCCAAGAAAAGTAAGGCACCGACAAAGGCGGATGATTCCAAAACCGAAAATGAGAGTGACGAGAAGGACGAGTCCGTACCAGAAAAACCCACTATCAAACCTGCAGTCGAAGTGAATGCCGAAGTCGAAGCCATCAATAAAAAAGTCGAGGGATGGGTATACGCCATACCCAAATTCCGCGCCGAAACCATCCTAAAAAAACCAAAAGACCTGATTCAGAAACCTTCCTAGCCGTCATTAATCCGGGTTAAATTCAAGTCACATAGAAAACAGAAACTTGTTCCACGCCTTTGTGAGGGATGGGTTACACATAGAAAACTTCCCCGCCTTGGGCGTGGCCGAGCAGGCATGAAGAATTCTGAATAAGGCCGAGCACGGTTTGAGCGCAGCAAGTTGCGCAGACCCAGAATTCTTTATGGCAGCGCAGGGAACCTTGAGGGTCACGCACGGGCGGAAATGGTTTTGGGTCCTTTTGCCGAATCAAAAGGGCCTCGACTGCCTGGGGGAAACCCAGGAATTCACAAAACTAAAAACAATGTAGAATTGCGTAGGTAAGGTTGTTTGGACAGAGAAGGGAAGTAGAAAACCTATTCGGGGATAACCTCTTGAATAGAGTGAGAGGGTTGCTTGTTCCCCTCCCCTAACACCTCTTGTAGTTCCTGATAGACCTGCATCAAACGAGAATCTTCCAATCGATAGGCTAACGAAATCATAATCAGCCCAAAACCAAAAACTAATACGCCGAGTCCCCCAATACCTAAAGCCATTAACGTGCCGCCAGCTGATTGAAACCCACCGTCCAACCCAAACATAATCAAAAAAGTACATGTGCCAAAGACAACCAAGCCGAGCCATACCATCGTGATGATCGCGGAAGACCACGGAATGCGTTTCGTCAACTGGAGCTCCAGAGCGGCTTGCGAAGAATGGATGGCGATCGAGCCTTTCAATGGCCAGGCAGTTCGGAATCGCATGGTGAACAAATGGTAATAGGGCCGGATCGTAATTAGCTGCTGCTCGTCAACCCAATGTGCCGCTCCATGAGGTAACAGCAGGAATCCCTGTTCATTGAAACGTTGCTGAATCCCAGAGAGGTCATGATTTGGCAACGGGGACGTGCGTCGTGCGATGCCACATCCATATTGAGCCGAAAGAGGATGCAGCTTCGTGAATTGATACCAATCCACGACGATCAAGAGTACAAAAAGAAAGAACCCAAAGATTCCAGCAAGCACCATCGTGAGTCAAACATACCACAACCTGCCCATGGGATGTGAAGGGGGATTGATGAAACAAGGCAGCGTGAATGAACATGGTGTCGTGATGCGAATGATCAAATGTTACGTGGATTCACCAAGCAAGTAGCAATCTGGAAATCGATCGGGTATCAGGGAGTAAAGATCTCGATTTTGTGGCAATTCGAACGTTGGTGAGAAATCTGGTTGTCATTCCCGCAGTTGTTAGCGGGGATCCATCTTTGTTTTCTTGCAAAAGGGGGAAACGGATAGATTCCCTCCTTCGCGGGAATGACAAGACCAGAGAAGCATTGGTCTCTACCCAATTTGACTTCAGTCGAATCCCTTAGCTAGTATCCCGCTGCGGGGTGGAGCAGTCTGGTAGCTCGTTGGGCTCATAACCCAAAGGTCGGGGGTTCAAATCCCTCCCCCGCAACCAAAAGTTCCTAAATGTACAGGCCCTGTCGACTCGTCGATTGGGCCTGTTTGTTTATAAAATGATGAAGGACCTTTCTCAGGATTAAAGAGGTGAGATTGAAGAGCAGGTGACACTTAATCAGTGGACCACAGGTGAACCCATGGGCTTATGGAGGGTGACATCTCATATCAAACCCTTGCTTGATTCGGAGGGCATTTACTGAAAAGACTTTTAAGAGTAATATTATTGTTATGAAATCCTTCCCGAAATTGCTTGCTCTCTTCCTTATTGGTCTTTTCCTCGCGTTTAGCTTCAATGCCTATGCCTGCCTGGTTCCCATTTTTGGCGGCATGAAAGTTAGCCAGGGGAGTGATTGCACCAAACCTGGGGAAAAGCGATCTGCTCAATTTTGTGAGGGGTTTAAGACCCTGGCAGTCCAATCTGGCCCCGATGTTCCTTCTGGAGGACTATCTCATTTCTTTCCGGGCGAGAACACAGCTTCTCTCTTTCTCGCTCCCGTGACTAGCGGTCAATATTTTCACCTGCCTGCACGAGGGTTCCTCCTTCCCCCGAGGGATATCCTTGTCCTCATTTCAGTTTTTCGTATTTGATACCCTCCTCGTTTTTCCTTCACACTAGTAACATTACCGATTTGCACATTCAAAAACAGTCTTCCTGTGGTGTTAGGAGAAGTCTTGAAACGGGGTTTTCCAATCACATCCCTCTTTTTTAGATTCGGAAATGGTGCAGAAGGACCATTCGGACTGAAGGACACTATGGGACCAGGAAAAATGTTGTGGTGTCATTTGTTTGTGTTCAGCACCCTGTTGATGACCCTCCCCGGAAATCTTTTGGCAGAGAAACGGAGTGTGTCCAAGGGTAGGGTGGAATTGCCTCCGTTAATTCAAGAAGCGCTTGAACACAATCCGGAGTTGGTTGCCGCTCAAGCTCAGGTTGCCGCCATGCAGGAACGGATTCCTCAGAGTAAATCATTGGAAGATCCTGAATTCACCATTCGACTCTGGAATACACCGGAAAACCTGGATGTGACCCGGTCGGACAGAACGATCTATGGGCTTGCCCAAAGATTTCCCTTCCCGGGTACGTTATCCCAGCAAGAGCATATTGCCGGGAAAGTGGTAGAACAGGCTAAGCAACGCTTGGCTCAAAAGAAACTTGAGCTGATTGCGGCGGTGAAAGTGGCGTATTATGAATTGTTTTATGCGCATAAGGCCATTGAAATTCATCACGAACAAAACAGACGTCTCCGGCAATTTTTTGAGAGTGCGACGGCGAAGTTTCGCGCAGGCAAAGGGACCCAAGTCGATGTGTTGAAAGCGCAAGTGGAACTGTCAAAGTGGTTTCAGCATCTCCCCGTTCTTGAACAGCAACGGAAGACGGCACAGGCGCGTATGAACATGCTGCTCGATCGGAACACAGAGTCACCACTCGGAGTGCCATTAGAGCCGACCTGGGTTGATAAGGATCTTTCCTTAGACCAGGTCCAGAAACAAGCTCTGCAGAACCGACCGGAAATACGAGAAGCCGCGTTAGTCGTGGAACAATTTGATGCCACCATCAAACTGGCGGAACTTTATGGGTATCCACAACTTCGTATAGAGTTGCAGCGTTGGCAAAACTACAATACGGATGACGGGTTTGGAGGCAGTGCCTCCATCAACCTCCCTTTTTCCTTTTGGACCAAACCCAAATATGAAGCTGGGGTTCGGGAAGCAATAGCTGAGCGTGAAGAGGCCAGGTTTAAAAAAAAGACGTGGGAAAATCTGACGGGATTCGAGATTCAAGATCTTATGGCCCAAAGACACGCGAAGGGAAAAATTCTGAAGCTGTATAAGACCACGGTGCTACCACAGGCCAAACTCACATTGAAGGCAGCCAACGCCGGGTACCGCACGGATCGTACCGATTTTTTGGACCTGATTGATGCTGATCGGGCCTGGCTGACCTATCAGTTGGAATATGTCCGTACGTTAGTCGACTGGGCACAGTTGCTGGCAAAACTGGAACGAGTCGTCGGAGCAGAGTTATGACGAGGAGGGTGTGGTGAAGAACATGCCCAGCCAAATTCGTTGGGTGTCCCTCGTGTTGGGAATATTCGCATTAGTAGGCGGGGGATGGTGGCTCTATGGAATGGGGTGGCAACTTCCCGTAGCCATTTCTGAGGCCCTGCAACCCAACACCCCGGTGGATACAGACATGCCGGGGATGAAGATGAAGGACATGCCTACACATACGGATGCGCAACCCTCAATAGCCATGGTATCACCCGTACAGCAGGAATTGATTGGCATGCAAACTGCCGTAGTGGAGAAACGACAACTGTCGATTACGGTACGGGCTGTGGGGGAAGTGACCTATAACGAACAGCGCATTAACCATGTGAATCTTCGGATTTCTGGTTGGATCGAAGAACTGTTCCTTGATTTTACGGGGCAAGCCGTCCAAGAGGGGCAGCCCCTCTTCACTCTCTACAGTCCCGAGTTATTGGCGACACAGGAGGAATATGTCCTGGCCCTGGAAGCGTTTGACCATGTCCAGCAGAGCCCACTCCCACACGTTCATCAGCAAGCCGAACAGGTGATTGATGCGGCACGCGACCGGCTCCGGCTGTGGACGTTCACGGAGGAGCAAATTGATCAATTGACGAAAACCCGAAAGCCAATGAAAGCCGTGACGATTTATTCTTCGATGAGTGGGTATGTGATCGACAAAACGGCGTTTCAGGGAATGTTCGTAGAACCAAATAACACGCTCTACACAATCGCTGATCTTTCCACGATCTGGGTTCAGGCAGAGGTGTATGAATATGAATTGTCCTTCATTCAGTTGGGTCAGCCTGCTTCATTGCAATTGGAAGCCTTTCCGGGGGAGACCTTTTCTGGTGAAGTGTCTTATATCTACCCCTATCTCAACAAAAAATCCCGAACGGCTAAGATCCGCATAGAATTCTCCAACCCGGACATTCGACTCAAGCCCGACATGTACGGCACCGTCCTCATTGAAGTGGAACGAAGTCCCAGCATAGCGGTGCCTGCTGAAGCCGTCCTTGATTCCGGGCGCAGACAAATCGTGTTTGTCGCCCACGACCAAGGAATGTTTGAAACACGAGAAGTCACGTTGGGACCAAAAGTTGGGTCCTATTATGAGGTGACCCACGGGCTAAACGAAGGCGAGCGAATCGTGACATCGGGGACCTTTTTGTTGGATTCGGAAAGCCAACTGATGACGTCCGGGAACATGATGGGTGCCTTGGGCATGGGTGGAGTCAAAATGGAGCAGGCCCAGATGGGCAAGATGGATATGGGAGACATGGATATGTCCGGGATGAATAAGAATATGGATAAGAAAATGAACATGAAGGGGAAAAAGAAAATGGATATGAAGATGAAGATGGAAAATAATTAAGACGCCAAATGATTGAACGAATTATCGGATGGAGCGCACGCAACGGGTTTTTAGTAGGGTTGCTGGTGCTCTTTCTCATGGGCTGGGGAATCTGGGTCATTGCCCGAACGCCGGTTGATGCCCTGCCGGATCTGTCGGATGTCCAGGTCATTGTATTCACGGAATGGCCGGGGCGCAGTCCCGACCTGATTGAAGATCAAATCACGTATCCCATCGTCACCTCCATGTTAGGAGGTCCACGGGTCAAAACAGTCCGGGGACAATCCTTTCTTGGTCTCTCCTTTGTCTACATCGTATTTCAAGACGGAACAGACATGTATTGGGCTCGAAGCCGAGTCGTAGAGTACATGCAAGGTGTGGTCGACAAACTTCCCAAAGGCGTCTCTCCGACTCTTGGACCTGATGCCACCGGGGTCGGCTGGGTGTTTCAATATGTCTTGGTGGATGATCAGGGGACACATAGTTTAGCCGACCTGCGATCGTTTCAAGATTGGAATTTGCGCTATTGGCTCCAAAGTGTACCAGGGGTGGCAGAGGTGGCGTCTATCGGCGGGTTCGTGAAACAGTATCAGGTTCAGGTAGATCCTGTGAAACTGCAAGGGTACGGCATTGGACTCTCCCAGGTTATTCGAGCGGTGCGCCGAAGCAATAACGAGGTTGGCGGACGAGTCATTGAAGCGAGTGAACGAGAATATATGGTCCGTGGACGGGGTTATATTCATTCTCTCGATGATATCCGTAGCATTCCGCTCGCCACGAACCAACATGGAACGCCGATCACCATCCAGGATGTCGCCAAGGTCACCATCGGACCCGATATGCGACGCGGAATCGCCGAGCTTGATGGCAAGGGTGAAGCCGTGGGGGGCATCATCGTCATGCGCTATGGCGAAAATGCTCTTCAAGTCATCGATGGGGTGAAAAAGAAATTGGAAGAAATTAAACCGTCCATACCCGAGGGCATCCGGATCGTGCCCGTGTATGATCGGTCGGACCTGATCCTTCGAGCCATCGACACGTTAAAAGATAAGCTGTTGGAAATCACCGTGGTCGTCAGCCTCGTCTGCATGGTGTTTCTTTTTCACCTGCGATCGGCCTTGGTGCCGATCCTGCTCGTACCGATTGCCGTGGTGCTCTCGTTCATCGCGATGTATTACTTGGGAATTTCGTCGAACGTCATGTCGCTCTCCGGTATCGCGATCGCGATTGGAGCCATGGTTGATGCCGTGATCGTCATGGTGGAAAATGCTCACCGGCGCTTACATGAG